>JBDSSU010000594.1:0-4452 GCA_039928635.1 Opitutaceae bacterium
GGCGGGGGAGAAAAACGGCGACGGAAAAGGGAAGTCGACGAAGCGATGGATGATTGAAACGGAACCCTTCGCGTAGCAAGTCTCCTGCCGGGCTTTTAACAAAAACGTCTCCTGTCCGTGCCCGGGAGGGGAGTTCTCGCGTCGCTTAGTCAAGGTGAGATTCGCGGCAGGAACCCTCCGCCCCCTCAAGGCGCCGGACAGCCCGCCCTAAACCGCATCAATGCATTGAGGAACCACGAATGGACGCAAATATCAGAGCGAACGGGGAAAAATCCGGTGTAATGGTTTCAACTCAGCTTTCAGCGAGTGGCTCACTCGCCCCGTCTCCAAGTGTTTTTCATTCGCGTCCATTTGGGTCCATTCGTGGTTCAACTGAATCGTTCCGGCTAAACCGCCATCGCCTGGGTCGCGACGAGGCCACTCCGGCCAGCGATCTCCCCCATGACTTGATCCACGACCGGAATCTTTTCGCGGTGAGCGAGCAACTCGCGCGCGAGATCGTCCATGCGCACGAATTCCACGCCGGAGTTCCTGCACGCGGCAAGCAGTTCGCGAAAAAGATCTCGCCGCCCCATCCCCTCCACTTCCGCGTGGATCGTAAACACGTTCGGCTGATCCGCCCGCAGCAATGAAAGATAATGCGCCACGATCTTTTCATCCGGGAACTCCGGGCGCCCCATCAGCTCGTCGAAGGTCGGCAGCGTGCTGGGAATTTCCAGGGTCTTGAAAACCCGGCCATTGATCCGCGGGAAGAAAGCGGGCCCGCCCCGCGTGTCGCTCGCGTAGAGGAGATTCGCCTCATCGTAAACTTCACGACTGCGCGCGTTGCTCTGCCAGCCCGCCGCACCGGCCGTCGACGCTTCGCGACCGAAGATCCGCAGGAACTCAGCGCGCGCCGCGATAAACTCCGCGCGCGTTTCCGCGAGCGTCATCTTAGCCAGGTGATCCTGCCAGTGGTAGTGATTGTAGCAGTGGATTCCGGTCTCAAAACCGGCATCGCGCACGGCACGCATCGCCGCGGTGTTGCGCCGCCCGATATGCGGCGCCGGAAGCAATGTCCCATTCAACAAAGTTCTCAGCCCATAGATTTGGACCACACTGGTCCGGCTCACCTTGCGGAAAAACCCCGGACGAAAGATGCGCGTGATGGCGCGTCCCGTCTGGTCCGGACCAAGCGAAAAAAGAAAACACGCCGGCGCGCCCACGTTCTGGCAATCGGCGACGAGGTTGGGCACGCCGATCCGGGTTCCGCGGTCGGTGTCGACGTCAACCTTTAGCGCGAGGCGAACAGGCATGGTTCAGGATTCTGCAGTGACCAACCACCGAGGCACGGAGGACACAGGGAAAACCTTTCTGTCCGTTTGGGCCGCCCGGGTTTCTCCGTGTCCTCCGTGCCTCGGTGGTTCAAAGAGAGCTCACTCGAGCTGATAATCTTTATGCGTCAGATGGTAATCGAGCGTGAGCTTGATCGCCGTTTTCAAATCTACCTTCGGCACCCATCCCAGCTGCTGGGTGATGTGCGCGATCGAGGGGACGCGCTTCTGAATATCCTGGTAGTATTTTCCAAAATACTCCGCTGACGGGACCGTCACCACCTTGGCCTGCGCCGCGTGTTCGCGGTAATCGGGGTAATCCTTGAAGGCCGCGATGATGAGTTTGGCCAGCTCGGCGACGCTGACTTCGTTGGCGGGATTGCCGATGTTGAAGATCTGGCGGGAAGCTTTCCCGTCTTTGTTTTCGATGATCCGCAGGAGCGCGTCGATCCCGTCATCAATAAAGGTGAACGACCGGCTTTGTGCTCCGCCGTCAACCAGCTGAATCGGCTTCTTGAAAATGATATTGGAGATGAACTGCGTGAAGAGCCGCGAGCTCCCCTCTTTCGGCTCAAGGATATTGTCGAGCTGCGGCCCGATCCAGTTGAACGGGCGGAAGAGTGTGTAGTCGACGTTGTCGCGGATGCCGTAGGCGTAGATAACGCGGTCAAGCAGCTGTTTCGAACACGCATAAATCCAGCGCTGCTTCTCGATCGGCCCGTACACCATCACGCTGGAGGCTTCGTCCAGTGCCCCATCCGGACACATCCCGTACACCTCTGAGGTGGAGGGAAACAGAATGCGTTTCTTGTATTTCGCGCACAGCCGCACCACCGCGAGATTCGCCTCGAAATCCAGTTCGAAGACGCGCAACGGGTCCTTCACATATTGCGCCGGGTTGGCGATCGCCACGAGCGGGATGACGACATCGCATTTCTTCACGTGATACTCGATCCACTCGAGATTGATGGTGATATCGCCCTCGACGAACTTGAAGCGCTTGTCACCCAAACTCGACGTCAGCTTATGACTGCCGATGTCCATCCCGTAAACTTCCCAATCCTTTTGCTTTAAGATCGCGCTGGTGAGGCTGCTGCCAATGAAACCGTTGGCGCCGAGGATGAGGACTTTTAGCGGCATGGACAAAATAACTGAGGTTAAGATCTGACCGATGCGCAAGGACCGAGCAGGCGGGCCATGCCACTCGATGCGAACCAGTTCTAACGCCCCGTCCCCCGTCGCGACCACCAAGGGCGAGAGCGAAAGGATCTCGCCGGGAGCGCCGCGGCGCCCACGCGTGGCCGGAGTATCGGGTTCAGCCCACCAGACGATGAGATGCGTTGAACCCACGACCGTGAATGCGCCCGGGTAGGGATCGGTCACCGCGCGAATCAGGTTGAAGATCTGCGTCGTGGACTGCTTCCAATCGATTTTGCCGTCATCGGGTCGGCGCGCCCCGTAGGTCGTGGCCTGCGATTCATCCTGCGGGGTTTCCTGAACGGTTCCCGCCACCAGTGCATCGTACTGCCGTTCGAAAATCCGCCGCGCCAAGGGCAGAATCTTCCGGAAGATTTGCTCGGCGGTATCGCGGGGCCCGATGGGCACGGCTGCCTGATCGACGATCGCCCCGGCATCCGCCCGCTTGACCATCCGGTGCAACGTCAGCCCGGTTTCGGTGGCACCCTGCACGATGGCCCAATTGATCGGAGCGCGTCCGCGGTATTTGGGCAGCAGTGAACCATGCAGGTTGAAAGCCCCGTAACGCGCCATCCCGAGGATCTTGGTGCTGATGATGTGGCGGTAATAAACCGACAAAATCAGGTCAGGTTTCATCTCCCGGATCCGCTCGATCCACTCCGGCGTGCTGACCGATGCCGGCGAGAAAACCGGGACGCCGCGTTCCTGCGCCGCGAGCGCCGGGGTCTTGAACCAGATTTTTTCGTGCGCGTTGTCCTCGTGGGTGATCAGCCCGACGACGTCCGCCCCCCGTTCGAACAGGTAGTTGAGGACGTTGAATCCAATTTCACTGTAACCAAAAAACAGAATGCGAGGCTTCGACATCGAAAAAAGAAGGGTGCTTTCCTAGGTCGCCTGCGCAACCCGGGAGTTGACGAGATCATCATTCATGAAGCGGGGCACATCATCCGGCTCACTCTTTTGTCTCCAGGATTTCTTTGACGAAATACCTCTGGCGCGCCCGCACCACCTGGTAAGTGCGGCCGACATATTCACCGATCAAACCCATCCCGATCATCGCGAGGCTGAGCAGAAAGATCACGATCGCGAGCAGCGTAAACACCCCGAACGTCTCGCGATCGAGGTCGAAGACAAACCGCCGGATGAGCAGCAGCACCACGAGCGCAAAACTCCCGGTCGACGACGCCATGGCGAACATCGTGAAGTACTGCAGCGGCGCGAGGGAGAAGCCCGTGATCAGATCGAAATTCAACCGGATCAAACTGTAGAAAGAATAGTTCGAAACCCCGGCATGACGCTCCTCGTGTTTCACCCCGACTTCTCCCGGATGACTCGCGAAGCTGTACGCGAGCGCAGGAATAAACGTGTTGATCGCTCCGCTGCGCACGATGGCGTCGACAATCGGCCGCCGATACGCGCGGAGCATACAACCTTGATCCGTCATCTTGATGTTCGTGGTTTTCTCGCGCACGAAATTGATCACCCGCGACGTCTGCGTGCGGAAAAGCGAGTCCTGCCGATTGAGACGAAAGCCGCCGACGTAGTCACAACCCGAGGCGATTTCCGCCATGAGTTTCGGAATCTCTTCCGGCGGATTTTGCAGATCCGCATCGAGCGTGATGATGACTTCGCCCCGCACGCGTTCAAAGGCGGCGATGATCGCCATGTGCTGCCCATAGTTGGTGTTGAAATCGATGACGCGCGTCACGTCCGGGCGCGCAGCGTGTTGCGCTTTCAGCAATTCGAGGGAGCGATCGTGGGACCCATCGTTCGTGAAGATGATTTCGTAGCGCTGTCCAAGCGCGTCCAGCACCGGATAAAGCCGCGCAAAGAGCGTCGGCAGATTCAGCTCCTCGTTGTAAACCGGGATGACGACCGAGAGCTGGGGATTCGCGACGCTCATGGGCTTTTCCTTGGTCATTCTGAGCGGAGCGAAGAATCC
>JBDSSU010000595.1:0-6924 GCA_039928635.1 Opitutaceae bacterium
AAGTCCGGGGAATCTTCTCCCATGAGCTTTCGGGATGACGGGATCGGCGCGCAAATTTTGGTGGCGCTCGGTCTGCGCAAGATCCGGCTGCTTTCGAACAGCACGCGGAAAGTCGTCGGTCTCGACGGCTACGGACTGGAGATTACGGAGCAGGTGTCGCTGTAGCGCAGAGGTTTTAGGTTGCGGATTTCAGAATTGGTCCGGCCAATAGACGCTCCATGAGTTTCGCCTCTCCCAGCGTTGCGGTCGTCAAGGGTGACACCCTTGCCTTTGGCGTGGTCGCAGCGCGTTTCAACGAGGAACTCGTCGACGGTTTGCTCGCGCGGGTGGTGGCCAGGCTGGAGGCCGCCGGCGTGAAGTCCGAAAAAATCACGGTGGAGCGAGTTCCGGGTTCGCACGAGGTTCCCTGGGCCGCGCAGGCGGTGGCGCAAGCCCGCCGGCCGGACGCGGTGATTGCCCTGGGCGTTTTGATCGGCGGCGATACCTCGCATCACGAGATGGTCGGACAGAGTGTTTCCCATGCCCTGCAACGCGTGGCGCTGGAGACCAGCGTTCCCGTGATCAACGGCGTGATCGTGGCCAACACCCGGGCGCAAGCGGAGGCGCGTTGCATCGGCGAGATCAACCGGGGCGCGGAATTCGCCGCGGCGGCGCTGGAGATGGCCGCGCTGAAACAAAAGCTTTCCCGATGAGCAAAGCCTTATTTGCGCAACGCCGCGACGGCCGTGTCGCCGCCCTCCAATATTTGTACGCGTGGAGCATGAACCGGCCCGCGAACATCGCCAACGACCTCGTGATTTTCTTTGAGAACTACGATCTCCCGCGCGAGCACTATGCTTTCGGCGAGGAAATCATCCATGGGGTGATTGAGCATATCGCCGATCTCGATGCGCGCATCAAAGCGCTCGCGCACAACTGGGAGTTCGACCGCATTGCCAAGATCGACCTGGCGATCCTGCGGATCGCGATGTTCGAGATGATCAACCGGAAAGACATTCCCCCCGTGGTGTCGATCAATGAGGCGATCGATCTTTCGAAGCAGTTTTCCAACGCCGACGCGAAACGCTTCATCAACGGCATCCTTGACCGCCTGAAAGACCAGCTCGGCCGCGACGCGCGCAAGGCGGAGTGAATGGGGAAAGTGGGAAAGCAGGAATATGGCCGAGCTCGGCAATCGCGATTTAAGTGGCCGGGTGATCGAGGCGGCCATCGCGGTGCACACGGTGCTGGGGCCTGGGTATCTGGAGTCGGTCTATGAAAATGCGCTGGCGATCGAATTCGGTTTTCGTGGGATTCGGTTCGAGCAGCAGAAAATCATCAAGATTCTGCACCGAGCTGAAGTAGTCGGAGAGCATCGGCTCGATCTCGTCGTTGAAGGGTACTATTGGTCGAAATGAAAGCGGTGAAGGAAGTCGAAGATATATTTTTCATGATTGCCCGCTCCCAGATGAAGGCGGCTGGCTTGTCCGACGGAATCATCCTGAACTTCGCGAGCGCGCCGTTGACGATAAAACGCGTTGGCCCCGTTCGGGCAGCAATTTCCTGATTTCCAGCTTTCCACATTCATGTTCGGGCTCTTCAAAAAATTTAAGGACGGATTTTCGAAAACGGTCTCCGCGATTGCGGACAAGACCGCCGCGATTTTCGGACAAAAACCGATCGACGCGTCGTCGCTCGACGCCCTCGAGGAAGCGCTCTACACCGCGGACTTCGGCGTGGAGACGACCCAGGAAATTCTCGCCGAAATCAAACTCGCGCACAAAAAGGAGAAGGAATTGCGCGGCCGGGACGCCGCGGCAATCGGCGCAGCGGTTTTAAAACGGGTACTCGCAGGCTCAGAGGGAAATCTTGACGCGATTTCATCAACGGGGAGCCCCGCGTCGGCTAAACTCCCGATCGTGATCGCGATGATCGGGGTCAATGGCTCGGGCAAGACGACGACCGCGGCGAAGCTGGCTTGGAAGCTTCAGCAGGAGGGAAAAAAAGTCGTCCTGGCGGCCTGCGATACCTTCCGCGCTGCGGCGGTCGAGCAGCTCAAAGCTTGGGCGACACGGTTGAATCTCGAAATCATCGCGAGTCACACTGGCGCCGACGCGGCGGCGGTCGCGTTCGACGCCTGGCAGGCGGCCAAATCCCGCGGCAGCGATTATCTGATTGTTGATACGGCGGGCCGGCTGCACACCAAGGGCAATCTCATGGAGGAACTGGCGAAGATCCGCCGCGTGCTCCAGAAAAACGATCCGACGGCGCCGCAGCATCGGTGGCTGGTGGTGGACGGTTCGCTCGGCAGCAATTCAATCGAACAGGCGAAAGTCTTTCACCAGAGCTTCGGGCTAACCGGTCTTGTGGTCACCAAGCTCGACGGCACGAGCCGGGGCGGCGCGCTCGTCGGCATTTATCGTCAACTCAAGATCCCGATTTACTTCCTCGGTTTGGGGGAGCAGGAGGAGGATTTGCAGCCCTTCAGCGTCGATAATTACGTGAAAGCCGTGTTCGGGTTGGAAGGCTAGACTTCAGCACCCTCACGAGTTCATCGCCTCAAGACGCGGCGATTCCGATCACCAGGCCGACCATTGCGCCGTAGGCCACGTGGCCCGCGATGTGGCTCACTCCGACCGCCAGGCCGGCTTCTTGAAATTCCTCGAGCGGATGCTGGTCGGACACGACCCAGACGAGCGCGAGCGTGACCATCATTCCGTGAAGGAGACCAAAGCAAACGCCGGCGACGAGTGCGCCCGGCAATTGCGTGAATCCGAATCGCAGCATCACCACCAGGTAAAGTGTCGCGAAAACAATCGCGGCGATCACGTGGACGATGGCACCCGCTCGCCAGGCATTCTCCCGCCGGCGCGTGATCAAGCTGCCCAACGCAATGACCATGTTGCCTTCGGCCCAGCCTTTTCGGGTGATCAGCCACATCGCCAGCTGCATCGCAAACATGCCTAGTACTCCCGCAATTATTGCGGTGAAAAAATGGGCTGGAGTTAAATCGAGCTGGTTCATCGCGCTCGGACTTTCAGTTGCGAACCTGCCCTTCGACATCGGTTTAGCGGTCAGGTTCGCTGTGGGCTTCCCCTGTCGTCCGGGGGCGTCGGGACGAATTTCAGCGCCGGGTTAGAATCTGATCCGTGCTCCGGCCAGCACTCCACGACCGGCGAGAGCAGCAAAGTCCTTCAAGAAGGAGCTGTGCACGCGAGCCTCCTTATCGGTGAGATTTGTCCCCCGTGCGAAAAATTCATAGGAGCCATGTTCCCGCGTGAGCGTGTAAGAGACATCGGCGTTCAGCAGGGTGAATCCGGGGGTCGAAGTCTCCATCGCAGTGAAACGGTTTTGCCGTGCCGTGTGGCGGGCCTCCACCCCGAAGCCCCATCCCGCGTGTTCAAACCGAAGTCCGGCACCGAAGCGCAGCGGCGGGATGCGGGGGAGCGGCACGTCGTCCGTGGTTTGCTGGGCGTGCACGTAGTCGGACATGAGGGCCAGATGCACCTGCTGCGTGGGAGTCTCGATGAGGTGAAAAGACACTTCGGCTTCGGCGCCGTAGAACTCGGCATCCTTTGCCACGAATTGGTAAGGCGTCAGGCCGTCGAGGTTGTTCGCCGTCGGAACCGAGCCGGCCGCCAGTTCCTGTTCGAAAATAAAATTGCGAAACGTGTTCGTGAAAACGCTCGCCGTTCCCGTGACGAAGCCCGCCCGCCGCCGAATGCTGAGGTCGATTCCGAGCGATCTTTCATTGGGAAGGCCCGACGTGCCCACTTCGTAAGCGCCGGTTCCGCCATGCGGGCCGTTGGAAAAAAGTTCCTGCGCCGTGGGCAGGCGCTCGGTGTACGCGACAGAAAGGCCAAGCGCCCAATCTTTCTTCGGATAAAAGACGGCGCCGAGGGAGCCGCTGGCGCCGCGCGCGGTTTTCTTTCGATCGGGCGTCGCGCCGTACCCCGGCAGCGACGGTAAGGCGGCAGCGTCGAAGTCACCCAGTTTCACCGACTGCCATTCGAGGCGGGCGCCACCTTGGAAGGTGATTGGGCCCTGCTTCCATTCTTCGAGCGCAAACAGTGCCCGGCTGCTCGTGACCGACGGCGGAGTTACCACCTCTTCACCGACCGCGGAAAAATCGCTGCGGGAAGCCTGTGCGCCAAAGGTGCCGGACGTTTGGGGGGTGAATGCGTGAGGCAGTTCGACCCGCCCTTCCCAGGCCGTGTTCTTGAACGTCGTGTTGGTCGTGATGCGATCGGCGATCTCGCTGTGGGTGTAGTCGCCAAAGCCCAGCCGCGCTTTCACCCCTTGGAAAAACCCCATCGGCTTGGTCGTCTCACCGTCGAGGTCCAATCGGCGCTGATGCATGTCGATGCTGATCGGTTCATCAACCGGCACGCCGTACGTGGTCGCATAGGTGCTGATCGCCGCACCGACGCGATAGTCGGCGCCGAACCACGCCGCGCCGATGGAGCCGCTTTCGGTTTTAATCTCACTGTTCGGCAGCGTGCCGCGTGGCTGATCGGGTGGAGCATCGGCGTCGATGCGCGCGACCTCCGGGATACGGACATCCTCGCTGCGGGATGTGAGGCCGTTCAGTTGCACCCGAAGTTCCTTCGTTCCCGCGGTGAAGGTCCCCACCGCGGTTTTTTCGCGCGCCGCTCCGAACCCACGAGCTTCGATGGCGCCGCCGAATGATCGATCCAGGGGCGTCGCGGGAATGCGGTTGTCGATCACGTTGACGACGCCGCCGACGGCTGAGCTCCCGTAAAGGAGGGTGGCGGGGCCGCGCAGCACTTCGATGCGCTCGGCGAAGAGCGGTTCGAGCGCGGTGTTGTGGTCGGGGCTGATATTGGCGGCATCGAGGGCGCCGACCCCGCTGTCGAGCACCCGGATGCGATCGCCGCCGAGCCCGCGGATGATCGGCCGGCTCGCGCCCGGACCGTAGTAGGTCGAGTTGATGCCGGGCGTCGCGGCGAGGGTTTCGCCCAAGGTCGTCTGCACCTGCCGGCGCAACTGGTCGCCGGCGAGGATGGAGCTTCCCTGGGCGAGATCGAACGCGGTCTTATCCTGAAAACCGGAGGAGACCACGACTTGGTCGAGGCTGAGCGCGTGATCGGGATCAGGAGTCGCAACCGGTGGAGGAGGAGGGACCGTTGGCGGCACGGCGGCTTGGGCGCGCGCGATGGCGTTTAGGAGCAGGGCAGCGGAGAGGAGGGAAACGGAAACGAAATGGAAAAATGACATGACAAGACTGAGTTTTAACGGACATGAAGGCACGCGTGCGTGCGCGACGGCGCAGGACGCGGGAAACGCCGCGGCGACAGCGCGCGGCGCACGAACTCGAACTCAGCTCAAAGGTGGCCCGCGCTCCGGTTGACGGAGATAACGCGACGCGACCAAAAACAATTTCTCCGCGACCGGGGCTGGCGGTTCACTCCAAAGGGCGGCGGGCGCAGCGATCGCGATGGAGCAAGCCGCCGGAGTGATCCCGTTGGCGAAAAGCGCGATCGCGCAGCCCTCATCACTCCCGATGTTCGTCGTGCCGTGGAAACGCCCGTGCAATTCCGGACTCGCCGCGAGCGTGGCGAGGAACAGCACCAGGGCCACACTTCCTCCCGCGATGATGCGCGAGCACCAGCGGGCGAAAACGGCAGGATGGCGGGGCGCAGTCACGGGTGGCGGCAGTGCAGCTACTATGCCGGTTTCGTCAAGCCAGAGGACCAGCTAACCCGGTGGGGTTTTCAGGGAATAACGGGGAGACGATGAAACGGCGAATAACTCCATGGGCTTTCCGCGAGCCGTTACCTGACCATGAGTGAGGATCAAGGCGTCATCGCAAAGCGCGACCACTTCATCAGGTGAGTGCGTCACGTAGATCATCGGAATCGCGAACTCATCGCGCACCCGCGCGAGATAGGGGAGGAGCCGCTCGCGCAGCGGAGCGTCGAGGCCGGCCAGTGGCTCATCCAGCAGGAGGAGGCGCGGCGCGGAGAGCAACGCCCGGCCCAAGGCGACGCGTTGTCGTTCGCCACCTGAGAGCGTGCCAATCGCGCGATCGGCGAGGCCGGCGATTTCCAGAACTTCCGTGACATGTTCGAAGCTGAGACCAGCCGTAGGCCCCGCCTCCTGACCCGCCCCGTAAAGCAGATTGCGGCGGACCGACAGGTGCGGGAAAAGTGCGCCCTCCTGGGGAACGTAGCCGATGGCGCGGCGTTCGGGTGGCAGGAAGGTGCGAGTGGCGACCTCGGTGAGCAGCATCCCACCGACCCGCACGGCGCCCGCACTCGGTCGCCGGAGCCCGGCAATAATTTCGAGCAACGAGGTTTTGCCGGCGCCGGAGGCGCCAAAGATGGCGGTGACCCGGCCGGCGAGCGTCGCGTTGATTTCGAGGGTGAAATGAGGAAGCGGCAGTCGGACCGCGGCGAGTTCGACGCTCATGTGACCCGCCTCCGTAGAAACCAGCCGCTGATCCAGACTGACCCGAAAGCAATCATCGTGGAGATGAAGAGCAGCAGCGTGGCTTCGCGGTCCTGCCCCAACTGGGCAAGGTGGTGAATGGAGAGCGCCAGCGTGGCGGTTTTTCCCGGAATGAAGCCGGCGAGCATGATCGTCGCTCCGAATTCGCCCAATCCTCGGGCAAAGGCCAGCGCGGCGCCGGCTGCCACCCCGCGAGCAGCCAGCGGTAGGGTGATCGTGGCAAAGACCCGCCACGGTCCCGCTCCCAACGTGCGCGCGATCAGTTCGAGACGCGGGCTGACGCTTTCGAAAGCCACGCGGACCGTACTCACCAGCAGGGGGAACGACATCACCGCCGTGGCCACGACCACGGCCTTCCAGGTGAAAACAATTTCAATGCCCAACCGGTTTTCCAGGAAACCGCCGAGAGCGCTGCGTCGCCCGAAAAGTTTCAGCAGGATCAAACCCGTTGCGACCGGCGGCATGACCAGCGGC
>JBDSSU010000596.1:0-13335 GCA_039928635.1 Opitutaceae bacterium
GGGGATGATCGTCACCATGTCCATGTCGCCCAGCAGATCCAAGGCGCGCGCCGCACCTTCATCGGCCAGGTCCATCTTCGCGAGCTTGGTGCCCGGCACCGTCATGGCCATGCTGCCGGAGCGATCCATCACGATCGCCATCGCGGTGGCGAGTTTGCGCTGCTCTTTCTTCAACTCCATCGAGACCGGCAGCAGTTCATCCACGGCCGAGGCGAAATAGCCGCCCGAGCCAAAACTGTTTTCTCCGCCGGCCATCAAAAAACCGCCGCCTTGTTCGCGGACAAAGAAATCGATCGCACCGATAAATTCCCGCGACACCCGGCTCGCCGGAATATTGTTCAACACCACCAGCCTCGCCCCGGTGAGCCGCGCCGCCGAAAGTGTCATGGGGTCCGTGACCACATCCACCGTCAGGCCTTGTCCGCCCAGCAATCCGATCAGCGGGTCATCACGATAATTCGTCACGAGCACCACTCGCGGGCCACCGGTGATTTCAACCCATGCGCCCGCCTGATTGTTTTCAGGATGCGCATCGATTTTCGGTTTCAGGCGCACTTCATACTTCGCCGCTCCGCTGCCGCTCAGCCGGTCCGCTAGCCGCACGTGCCCCATTCCGCCACGCACCGAGGCGATTCCGCCGCCGGCGGGCTGGCCGTTGCGCATCGCCTCCCACGGAATCTCTCCGTCGCCCTGCCCCGCGATCGCGAACTCCACCATGAAGGCCTCGCCCGGCAACACCCGCGGCGGAACGATGAAGCCCGCGACGCGCCAGTCCGCTGCCGTTGTCTCCCCGATAAACCGATAGTCGAGGGCGACGCCGCTCCGCAGCAGTTTTTCCGCGGCCGCCCCCAGCGGCGCCGTCGCGTAACCGTCCGTCAGCGCCAGGACGCGCGCCGCGCGACCCGGGGCAAGCTGGCTCAAGGTGAACTCGAGGGCGGCGCCGGTGCGCGTTTCATGCGAACCGTCGTAGTAGATCGGGTCACCGCGATCGCGCCGCACCGCGGACCCGGCGTAGTCGATGAAGAACAGCCGGTCATCGGAGCTTTTCGAGCGTTCGAGAATGGAGGTGAATTCGTTCGCCTGCGTATTCATCGCAGCCGCATTCGAATCCGAACGATCCGCCAGCACCCAAAGATCCAGCCCCGCGCTCGTGAGCCTGAGCCGCGGGTTCGCCAGCGCCAGCACGAGCACGAGCAACGAGAGCGCCCGCAACGGCTCGTGCAAACGCAGCCCGCGCCAACGCCACCCCGCCACGACCAATGCTGGAAGCAGGAAAAACCATTCCGGTGCGCCGAAGCTCATGCGATCGTCACGCCTCCCCCGCGCGTCCACCAACTGCCAAGCGCCAGCCCCGCGAGAATAACCAGCCACCAGGTCGCAAAGGGATCGGGTTGCGTCAGCCGCTCGATCGCCGCGCGAAGCTCCGAAGGATCATCGTTGAAAAAAGTTTCCGCCGCACGGAAGTCCCCCTGCCGGGCATCGGCAAATTGGGTCGCGCCGCGCACGATCAACTCGGCTCCGCGTTTGATCGTGAAAAATCCCGCGCGCCCCGGCGCTTGCAAACCGATGCGCTCCGCGGCCACGAGAGTGCGTGTCTCCGCTTCACCACCGGCGGCGGGCTGAAACACCAGCGTCAGTTCTCCCGCGGAAGGGACGCCGTTGAGCGCGATGGGCGCGCCCGCATCGAAGTTTGCCGCATAAGGCGCGGATTGGGCGTCGCGTTCCGTTTCGAGAAAACGCCGCAGCAACAACACCGTCGCGGGAAGCCGTGAGGCGTTCGACGTGTCCCAATCAAACCCCAGCCGGAGTTGGCGTGCGCCGCCAGCCGTCTCCCGCACGAACACCAAAGGCCAGCGCCCCTGCCACAGGAGCGGAGTATCGTTCGGCGTGGCCACATACCCGTGCGGCCCCGTGCCCAGCCAGCCCTGCCAGTTGAGTTCCGTTACGAGCGGATGGCGCTCCGCGGTGATCGGGTCGGCCATCAGCGAGGCGGACTGACGCTGATCCGCTTCAGGCCAGAAAATCCCGCCTCGTTTCTCGAGATTCAGTTCATCGGTTCGTGCGCGCGCCAAACGCAACGTCGCCGCCGAAGGAGCAACCTGTTTTGCCCCGTCGATTCCGCCGGCCAGTTTTTGGAAAAATCTCGCCGCGGCGTCTTCGCCTTCGACCGATACCGCCAAAGGCTTCGCGGCCGGCCGGACCAGTGGAAGTCGGTCATCGGCGGTGAAGCCGTCGCCCGCGATCACGACGGTGGATTCCACCACTCCGTCCGGGAACAACCCGCTCAACTCCGTGAGAGCGCCCGCGGCGATTTCCAAGTCTCGCGCCGGGGTGCGACCGGTGGCGGTTTCGATCCACCAGGTGCGGCGTTGCGGAGAGGCCGCATGGTTTTGCGCGAACGCGCGCCACGTGAGCCCGGTTTCGTCGCGCACAAAATTGGACCCGGCAAACCCCACATTTTCGATCGGTTTCCCGACGCCCATCGCGCGCTGTCCAGCGGGTGCTTTGATCCGTGTATCCGTAATCAGCAGCGTACGGCCGGCTTCGCCGGCAAGGCCGTGGGCGAGTCGCAACGCCGGACCGAAATCATGCGTGCCAAGTTCGGGCTGCCAGCGCGCAAACGATGCTTCCGCCGCCATGCGCTCCGGACCGCGGTAAAGCGGAGGCTGGCGCGGATCGGTCGTCATGATCAGCCACGTGGTGCGGGCCGCCAACCCCTCGGCCGCGCCCAGTTCCCGCGTGGCCGCGTTGATCGCCGGTTCGCGGAAGGCGCCCATCGAAGCCGAACTATCGAACACCACCACGACCGTCTGCGCCGACTCCGCCCGCGCCCAACGCGGCTCGGTGAGCAGCCAGGCGAGCACCAGCGCCGCGAGCAGCTGCAGCCAGAGTGCGCGCGAGGAACGCAGTTTCTCCCATGTGCGACCGCCCACACTCCGCGGCGCGAACGGCTCGATCAGAAACCAGGTGCTGGTGACCACCCGCCGCGAACGCTGCTGGAGAAAATGGATCGCGAGAATCGCCGGCACCGCGAGCAACGCCCAAAAACCGAGAGGATTGGCGAACGTCGGAAGCATCACGGCCGCCCCCGGCCGTCTCCCGGCGCCCGGAGGGGTTTGTCACGTATTACGTGACAAACTCCCTGGCGCCCCCCCGACGGCGCCGGTCCGCGGTTTGTCACGTAAGACGTGACAAACTTTCCGGCGAAAGCGGGGGGAGTCCGGGGGTTCATGCGATGGCTTCGACGGCGCCGGCGGAAAACGCTTCGCCGCCGAGGGCGAGGGCGAGTGGCGTTTCGGCAGGGATGCGCGCCAGCAACACGCCGCGTTTACGGCAGGCTTCCCGCCAGAGGGAAAAGTGTCGCACGTAAGCTTCGCGGTAACTCTTCGCGAGATCTTCGTCGATGCGCTGCTTCCGCATGACGCCGCTCTCGCAGTCCGTCAGCTCAACGTTTCCCCGCCAACCTAGCTCCGCCTCGTCGGCGACCGTCGGCACCAGTAAAATCCCCAAGCCGCTCGTGGCGGCCATCGGTCCCAGCAGGGCGGCCGGATCGCCCGGGAACAGCAGATCCGAAATCAGCACCTTCATCGCTCCCGGCCGCCACGGCAGCGGACCGGGAGTAGCGACCGCCACGGATTTCGAATTCGATTCCGCACTTGTGGGCGGGGTGCTCTCACCCCGCGGCGCTGCAACCGGTGGCGCGGCCCGTTCCCCGCGGGGTGAGGGCACCCCGCCCACAAAGCCGGCGGAAGCCGCAGCCGAAGCATTCAGGCGTTCCCGCCAGTTGCCGGCGCGAACTGTTTCGGTGGCGACGACCCGGATCGTCCGGCCGTTCGCGGCGTACACCCGGACCGGAGCTCCGACTCCCGCGGCCGACTCGACCGCAAACGCCAGCAACTCCTCCGTGCGCGCCGCTTTTTCCGGCGTGAACAGCATCGAATTCGAAACGTCGATCGCGACGTCCACCATCGGCGAAACCTCGGCGCGATACAGTTTCATCGTCAGCGCGCCCGTGCGCGCGAACGCCTGCCAGTGGATATGCCGCGGATCGTCACCCGGGACGTAAACGCGATGGTCCTGAAAATCGATCGAGCTCCCCGCCCCGGCGCCCTGCCAGTTCCCCGAAAGTCCCCGCCAAGCCTGCCGGCCGAAAGGCAGGCGCCAACGCGTACTCGCCGCCAGTGCGCCGCGCTGCGCAGAAAAACCTGGCGGCATTCCCGTCATTTTTTCGGACCCCGCACCAGCCCGTCGATGCGCGCCAGCTCGTCCCAATAAATTCGGGCGCGGTACCACGTGCCCGTCAGGACCACCACCGCAATCACGGCCTGCCAGACGAAGACGTTGTCGGTGAACTGATCAGGCGCCAGCAGCGTGATCCAGAAACCCGCGATCGGCAGCACGCTCGCCAACGGCAGCAGCACTCTCAGATCCGGCTGCCCGTTCGCCAGCACGGCGGCCATCGCCGCGACCAAACACGCCACTCCGAAAACGAGGATGTAGAGCGCACCCGCCGAGCGGGTGCTCCGCTCGAAGAAAGACAGGACGAACGCCGGAAAGGCCAGCCCGCTCACGGCCAGAACCACCAGCCATTGCACGCGCAACCGATCAGCCGGCGGCGCGACATTCGGAAGCGAGGCAGCGACCCCCACCAGCAGACCGGCGATGATCAGATAGGAGAACGCGCTCGGCCAGCCCGGCAGCACAAAGCGACCGGCCCAGCGCGCGAGCGGGCCGCGTTTCGCCCAGTTGCGCCAATGAGCCATCATCGGCCACCGCATGCTGGAGAGTTCGATGGCTCCCACAATCCCGAGCAGCACAACGGAGAACATCAGTTGCTCGCGCGCGAGCCTCGCCTTCGACAAAACGACGAGCAGACCAATCGGAAGAACCGACGCGAGGGCGAGCACGCGGGTGAGGAAAACATGATTCTCCGCCGGCGGCGCGATTCGCCGCACCGCCGTCACGAGGAAAATTCCCAGGATGATCGCGCCGTTGACGCACCAGAGCCACGTCTCACCCGAGCGGCCGAACATACTGGTGCCAAACACGGATCCGACCGAGCCGCGGCCGGAAGCGAGCATCATCAACGGGCGAATGATCTGAAAACCCATGATCAACACAATCGGCACGAGCACGCGGACGATCTTCGGCAGACCGGAGCACGCGAGCCCGGCGGCGGTCAGCAAGGCGCAACCCGCGATCATCGCCGCGCAGATTTGCGCATCCTGGACGAGATCCACCGAGCCCATGAAGTAGCGCACGATTCCGTACGGGAGCATGGCGACGAAAAGCAACAGCGCCTGCGCCAGCAACGAGCCCCATTTTCCCAGCACGATGCGCCAGGCCGTGAGGCGCGTCAGCACGAGCAGATCGAGCGCGCGCGAATCCAGCTCAACCTGCAGCGTCCCGAGTGCACGCACCGGCGTGGCAAGCAGGAGCTGGGCGCCGAGCAGCGTCCAAAAAATGCTGGTGACCGCGTTCGCCATGAACGATCGCGGCATCCCCGTACCGAACATCGAACCGAAAACGGTGCCGACCATGAGCAGCACCATGATCACTTGGAACACGATGAAGGCGCCGACGAATCCGCGCGTGCGCAATCCCTGACGAAGCTCCTTCACCAGCATCGGTGGGAGCCACGTGGGAAAATCCCCAGCCTTCACCGGTACCGGTGGCGACGCCGGCGAGGCGGGGACAGGAAGCGAGGTTGAACTCATTTTAGATTAACCACGGATGGACACGGATGAACACGGATTCAGAGAAGGAACCTATCGGCTGAAATCTTGGGCTGGTTGAAATTAACGCCGGGCCCGGTGCCAAGGCGTGTCCGGGGCGCACGGCTGATTTCTGGCTTCAGCAACGCAGACTGTCCGTCGAATCCGTGTTCATCCGTGTCCATCCGTGGTTCAAATTCCGTTTTCATTTTTTCAGCACCGGCGGTTCACGGAGCATCGCGACGAACGCTTCCTCCAAGCGGCGCTCCTCCCGGTGGAAATCGCTCACCGCAATGCCATCGGTGACGAGGCGGCGCAGTTCGGCGGCGAGCGCCGCGGGTTCCGCGCTGCTGAATTCGGCGCGCACCCCGGTCCTGCGCTCTTCGACCAATTTCCAATTGCCGCGCAAAGTGAGCCATTCGAGCAACGGGGCGACCGGCCCGGTCACCGTGATATCAACCGAGCACGCGCCCTCGGTCGCGCCGCTCCGGAGCAAGGTATGTGTGTCGCCGTGATGCATCACCCGGCCGCGATCCATGAAGATGAGCGTGTCGCACATTTCACCCAGCTCCGAGAGGATGTGCGAGCTGATGAGAATCGTTTTGCCGCGGTCCCGCAGCACCCGGATCAAGTTCTTGAACTCCAACCGTGCCTTCGGATCGAGCCCCGCCGCCGGCTCGTCGAGGATGAGAAACTCGGGATCGTTCAACAGCGTGCGCGCGAGGCAGAGGCGCTGCGTCTGCCCTTTCGAAAGCTTGTTCATGGCCCGGTCGGCCAGCGCACCCAGGTCGGTAAATTCGGCGACTTCCAACACCCGGCGCGTGAGTTGCGCCCCGCGGAGTCCGTGCGCCCGCCCGAAGAAATCGAGATAATCCGCCACAGTCGTGTCCGCGTACGCGCCAAAATGATCGGGCATCCAACCGATGCGCCGCCGAACTTCGTTCGGGGATTCGACGATGTCGATTCCGCCCAGAAGCACCTGACCGCGATCGGGAATGTCGAGCGTGGCGAGGATGCGCATCGCGGTGGTCTTGCCCGCGCCGTTGGCTCCGATGAGTCCGACCACTTGTCCCGCCGGCACGGTGAACGACACGCCGTTGACCGCGCGCACGCCTTCGAACCAGCGCATCAGCCCACGAACTTCGAGAAACGGAACCGCCTCGGGTGCGGGCGCCGGCGTCGTCATCGCTGCAGCTTCCGCTTCGGAGGCGGGCAGGATGGGCGGGACACCCGTAGCCGATGATGGCGGCGCTGCACTGTTTGATGAAAAGGAGGTATCCGAACTCATGGTGCGCTTTCCTTCGCCTTGGCGGAACCGGCGCGAATCGCTTCCGCGCTTTCCACGGCGCCCGTGTAAAGCACTTCGCCTTCTTTCCACCGGACGGAGCGCAGCGTTGCCAGGGGCGCAAGTTCGGTCGCCCCACCCTTCGCCCACCAGCGCCCGGTTTCGTCGGAGCGAGCGGCCGCGACCAACGCGCGAAAATTCGTCGTTCCCCCTTGAATGACCGATTCGAGATTCGGACGCGTCGGGGTGAGTTGCAGCGTCACGCGCTGACCGGAAGGAACCTCGGCGGCACCCCACGTTTTTTGATCCGCGTCGACGTACCAGAACTCGCGCAAGGTGGTGCCAAGGCTGGATTGCACAATCGGTGCTCCGTTGGAGGCGACGCCCACCGCTTCGATACGCGCACGAGTAGGAACGATGCGCCGCAGCTGGTGGGCCTGGCGGGCGCGGCTCTGGAACCAATCGCCACCGGCGGTACCGCGACCGCGTTCCAGTTGCGAGTTGGGTCCGCCATAGGTGAAACCCGTCTCCGGCGGCAACACGGTGAGCGCGATATCATCGGGCAACGCAAAGGAACGTCGCAGCAGAAATCCGGCGCGCGCCGCCTGTTCCTGCACGACCGCGGCGGTGTTTTCGCCGGGCAACAGGGCGACAAACACGCGCCGTTCTCCGCGGCCACCCGTGCCATCCTGCACCAGAATCGTGACGCCCAGGGCCATCGTCGCGACCAAGGCGATCAGCGGCGTTGTCACAAAAAGCCGGTGACGTTTATCCGCCGGAGCAAACAGAAAAAGGTTCAGTGGCCCGACGACGACCGCGAACACCACCAAAAAAACCGCGAGCCAGGTGTTGTCGAGCGACTGCTCGCCCATCGCGTCGAACAGCGATCCATTCTCCAACACCAGAGCGCTGCGATCGGGCAGTCCGGGAGTTTCGGCAAAGAGATGGAGATCGGCGACCAAGGCCGCACCTCCGCTCACGAGCGTCGGAACGGGCGATAACGCGCCGCCTCCCCCTCCGCCTCCTCTTCCCCCACGAGCGCGTCGTGCCGCCACTTCCGCGGCCCACAGGGCGGCCCGTTCCACTTCGGCGGCACTGCTCAAATCCGCTTCTGCTCCCGCGGTTCCGAGTGGCGCGGAAAACGTGACGATCGCTCCGGCGCCGAGCTTCTGGATGTCCGTCGATTGCTTTTCGACTCCGACCACCTGCTCGACCGGCGAGAGATAGAGTTGTCCACCGAGCGCCACCCAAGCGCGCAATGCCCCGCGTCGCGCCGCATCCAGCGCGGCGTATTCGTCCCGGCTCAGCACCACTCCCGAAAACGACGACCACACCCGCCAGTCGGCGGGAAGCTGGGCAACCTCAACCACGGAGAGATTGGGCGCCCCGCCCATGAGGCTGGAAAGCTTGCTCCGCAACAAAGCTTCCAGGCCGGCGGAAACCGCGAATGGACGCATGCCGTTGGGCCAGGTGGATCCGGGGAAAATCTGATGACCCGCCGTCACGCCCGGACCGGAAATATCCGCGGCGAGCACCATCGGCGTGGTGGAAACAAAGGCGCTCCCAGCCATGAAAGGGGCAGCGCCCGCGCGTGACGCGCCGCCGGGCGGACCACTGGTCACAATATTCACCACGGCCGGCGCACTGGAACCCGTCCGACGGACGCTCACGTTCGTCCCCCCCGAGATTGGATCGATCGTGAAAGTAATCACCGAGCCCGGGGTCAATGGGGGCGGGTTTACGATCCGGGTGCTGGGAGGGCCCGACGGAGGAATTGCCGTGATCCTTCTCACTCCGGTGGTGGCGTCGATGTCCGTCTCCGTAACGTAGCTGCTGCCCGAAAGTGCGCGCGTGACGATGATCTTTTTTCCGGTCGCCGTCGTGGTGATATTGACCACCGGGGGCACGGACGTCGGACCCGATCGTGCCGAGCCCGTGGGAGCGAGATTCATCCCTGGTTCCGCCACGGGGGCGAACACCCAGACGTCGCGCGTCTGTCCCGCCGGAACTGAGATCGTCTCGTCCGTTGTAACGATGCCGGGAAACAAATTCCGCGTGCCGGCTTCAAAACGGATGCGCCACGCGCGCTCGGTCCGGGCGCGGTTCTCGATACTCACGCGCACCGGGGCGAAGCCGAAGCGCGGTGTTTGGGTCCACGGCGCCGCGAGGCGAATCGAGACCTCCGCATCGGGCGCGGTGGGGACGTTAATGATCGTTTCCGCGAGGGACGGTGTGAAGGCGGCAAAGAGCGCCGCCAAGAGCATCAAGGATCTGAGTGGCACGGGCCTCCTCCCCGTGTTCCCAATCGGCAGAACAGGGGCGGGACGCCCATGCCACTCGGACGGCGCGTTAAAGAGAACGCGTCCTGCCTTCGAAAAAAAGCTCATGCAATTTTCGCGGAAGCGAGCGTGCCGGGAAGCGGTTTTGATTGTGCCGGGATTTCCACGAGCAGTTTCTCCACGACCCCGAGCGACGTCGCGCCATCGAGCCGCGCGGTGTGCTCTAATATAATACGATGCGCGAGAATGGGGCGGGCGACAGCTTGCACGTCTTCGAAGCTCGCGTGGGGACGTCCATGGCGGAGCCCGCGCGCGCGCGCCGCAGCAGCGAGCGCGAGAGCGGCGCGCGGACTCGCACCGAAACGCACGCCGGCGGAAGCCGCGGCTTCGCCGGGCTGCGTGCCGTGCACCAGACGCGCGATATAATTCGCCACGACCTCGGGCAGGCGAACGCGCCGCGCGAGTGCCAGCAGCGAAACGAATTCCTCCGGCGAGAGCACGCGCTCGACGAGCGGCTCGGTGCCGAGTTCGCGCTGCAGCACGATTTTTTCGAGCACGGCGGCGGAGTTGCGATGGACGTCGATCTTGAAAAGAAAACGGTCGAGCTGCGCTTCGGGCAACGGATAGGTGCCTTCGAGAGCGATCGGGTTTTGGGTGGCGAGCACGAAGAACGGCTCCGGCAACACGTGCGTTTCCCCGCCGGCGGTGACGCGCCGCTCCTGCATCGCTTCGAGAAGCGCGGACTGCGTTTTCGGCGAGGCCCGGTTGATTTCGTCCGCGAGCAGGATGTTCGCAAAGATGGGGCCCTTTTGGAAAACGAAGGCACGGCGTCCATCGACTTCCTGCATGATCGGATTTCCCGTGATATCACCGGGCAGCAGGTCGGGCGTGAATTGCACGCGCCGCGCATCGAGCCCGATGGCGCGCGCGAGTCCCTTGACGAGTTCCGTTTTCCCAAGGCCAGGCAGGCCCTCGAGCAGCAGATGCCCGCGAGCGAGCACCCCGATCACAACGAGCTCGATGAGTTCCTCCTGTCCGAACAACACGGTGCGCAACGTGGCGACGAGTCGTTCGAGAGTGGCTGAGGCGTTGGCGAGTTCGGCTTCAGTCAGTGCAGGCGGGGCGGAGTTGGGAGGGGACATGCTGGAAAGCTTGGGGGATGGGTCCTATGAGATCGGAGCCCTCACTTATAAAAATCCTTTAGGGCCGAGCGCTCAGCCGGGGTCAGCCGATTCACCCACACGGCTTCACCGCCCTTGGCAGGTGCGGCGATGGCGCCGGCCGACGTCGGCCCTGTCGCTTGGTTGGGATCCACCTTATGCGCACCGCTCGAGGTCCCGAGTTTGTCGCCGAGCGCGAGATTCGCCAGCGACGCCGAGCTGAGCGCCTCCGCTTTGCCGTCGCCCGCGTCGCTCGCGTCTTTATTGAGCCCCAAGGGCGCACTCTCTTTACCGCCACCGGTACCGCCTGAGCCATAGCCGGTCATCCCTTCACCGTTGCCCATGCCGGGCCGCGGCACGGCACCAGCGCCGGCGGCGCCGAGCACACCTTTTGCGTTTTTGGCCGCCTCGGCGAATTGCTGCGCGAGCGCTTTCAGCTGTTCCGCGCTCAGTCCTTTGAGCGACGACGCGTCGCCCAGTTGCTTCAGCAGATTGGCGTTCGCCGGCATCGAACCTTCTTTCAGACCGGAGAGCGCAGCCGACAGCTGATCCGCCGCGGATTTCGAGGCGGCATCTTTTTCCTTGGAATTAAGCGCACTCGACGCGGCTTCCAAATTACGCCCCAGCTCGGCCACCGCCGCGGTCGTTTGGTCACGGAGCGCGTCCGCGGCTTCCAGCGCGGAATGAGAGTATTGTTCATCCGTGGGCCGGCTCGCGAGTTCCCGGGCGCGATCGGCCATTTGTTCGATGGCCGCGGAGTCGGCGACTTTGGTTTCCGCGAGTGCCGCGAGGATGGACTCGGTCAGCGCGAGCGAGGGCGGTTTCTCGGTCGCATGCGCATTGCTGCCAATGTCCGGTACCGGCATCCACGCCGCCAACACCAGCAGCAACAAAGCGCCCGCGGACCATCCGGCCGGTGCCGCCAGCCGCCATCGGAGGATGCGCGGAAGGTCGTCCGGTATTTCAGGCCACTCGACGAGTCCCGCCGCTGCCGCGGTCAGGCGGGTGTCGAGTCGCAGACGCGATTCGAGCAGCACGCGGGCTTCTGCCGCGGAGAAGAAGCGCCGACGGAGGATCCACCAAACGACCAGCCCCGCGAGTACGACCGCAACGGCGAGTGCGAACCAGCCTGGTTCCGCTGCTTCGCGGATTCGGCGCAATGCGTAGAGCACGACTGCGCCCACCGAAGTGATGGCAAAAAGGACGGGCCCGAAACGTTCGAGCCAGGATCCGACGTTCAACCGAAACGCGAGCACCGCGGCGCGTGTTTCCCAAAAACGACGGGTGCTCCCGACGGACGGCATTGGGAAGGAGTTGGCGAAAACGCGGTTCGGTTGGCAAGCGGGATACGCTGCACGATGGTTTTATCGCGCTCCCGCGAGGCGGCACAAAAAAGCCGGGCCAGCCGGCCCGGCTCCGAAAGGCGAAAGCCTCTATAATGGCTAAGGGAGCGATCTTACTTCACCACGAGAACGCCCTTCATGCCGGCGAGGTAGTGTCCCAGGAAAGAGCAAAGGAAGACGTACTCCCCCGGTTCCGTGGGAGCTTTGAACGTGACCTCGTCGGACTTACGCGGCCCGAGCAACTGAGTGTAAGCGATCACCTGGTCCTTTAATGCGGCCGGGATGTAGTCGGTGTCTTTCGCCGTCATGGCCGCCGTCGCGAAAGAGTTCGCGTCCGCTCCCTTCTTCAAGAGGACCCAATTATGGCCCATCGCTTCCTTTGGCAGGGTTCCGATATTCGTGAGCACGATTTTCAGCTCTTCTCCTGGCTTGGCGTCGATGGAAGCGACACTGAACTTCATGTTGTCGGCGGCCGTGATCTCCACGGTACGCGCGCCAGCGGCCGCGGCGGGCTTGGCGGCCATCGGGCTGGCGCCCGGGGCGGTGGAGCTTTCCTTCTGGCCGCAGCCAGAAGCAAGCAATGCGGTGACGAGAGCAGCGAGAAGGAGGGGAAGTTTCATAGCGCGCAAACCATTGGTGCCCCTCGGACGAATGCAAACCCGAAGGCACCTTCCCGCTCGCAGCTAATGCGCGGCGCAGCGCCGTTAATACGTTGCCGCGTGGCGTCGGAGGAGTTGCGCACGAGCGCGGTTGCCTGAACTACTTTGGATTATGGCTTGAAATGCCCGGACGTTCGCGAACTCTTTTGGGCGCTGACGTCCGCCGTTGCAGTACCACTTTTATTGATCGCACACATGCGTTTGCCCACCCTCTCCTCCCCCTCGCTCTGGCGGAAAAGCCTCGCGAGCTGGTTTTCACGACTGTTCGCCCTCGGCGGCATCGCGCTCCTCACGGGCTGTGACCTGAATTTTTGGCGGATGGACGGCCATCAATCGACGCTCGTTGTCGAGGGCCCGGTCGCTCGCTCGCAAGCGAACCTCTTCTACATCACCTGCTGGGTGACGCTGGTGATCTTCATCCTGGTGGGCGGGGTGCTGGCTTACGCGACCTGGAAATTCCGGGCAAAGAGCGATAGCGACGAGCACGCCGAGCCGCCGGAACAAGGTCACGGGAATCCGCTGGTCGAAATCGGCCTGATCGCCGCCTCGGTCGTGGCGCTGGTCGTCATCGCCATCCCGACGCTGTCCTCGATCGTCTATACCTACGACGTTCCAGCGGAGCGAAAGGCCAACTCCTACGAAATCACGGCAACGGGTTTTCAATGGTGGTTTAAATTCGAATACCCCAAGGAGCAGATCGCGAATGTCGGCACGCTCGTGACGAGCAATGAACTCGTGATTCCCGCCGGCCGGCCGGTGCGGGTGAATCTGCGGACACTCGACGTCATTCACTCCTTCTGGGTCCCGAAGCTCGGCGGCAAGGTCGACATGATACCCAATCGCGCGAACTTCCTCTGGCTCGAAGCCGATCAGCCGGGTTATTTCTGGGGCCAAT
>JBDSSU010000597.1:0-7576 GCA_039928635.1 Opitutaceae bacterium
TGTGGCTCGCATGCGTCAGAACGCTTTGGTTCAGCGATTCGCGCTGCCGTCGTTTGGTAACGTCCGTTTGCAACGTCACGAAATGGGTGAACCGCCCGCTCGAGTCGAATACCGGATTACCGCTGAGATGCACCCAGAACGCGCGCGCGTTCTTATCGTAGTTCAGGATTTCCGTTTCGAACGCGACCTGGCGCATGAAACAATCCCGAAGGTACGCAACGGTTTCCAGATCGGTATCAGGCCCCTGCAAGAACTCCCGCGGGTGGAGTCCCGCTGCTTCCTCCAAAGTGTATCCCGTCATCGTCGAGAAGGCGGCGTTCACCCACTCGATTTTGTCGAGGGAGTTTGTGACCATGATCGCTGCACTGGTGTTGAGCGCGACCAACGCCCCCGATGAAAGCTCGGGACAATCCTTCTTCCCGGCGGGTGGTGCTTCGCACGCGTCACGGTGCACCTTCGTTTTCAGGCTGCGCCGCGCGAGGACAACTCCGATGCTAACCGCACCCACCACCGCCGCACCCATGATCCAAGAGTTTGTGGCCCGTGCACCGGCGCGCACCGTCGCGAGATAGCCCCAGCCGATCGCGGCACTGCAAAGTGCCACGCCCGGCAAAAAGAACGAAGTCTTGGCGCCTCGAAAAGGGGAAATCACAGAAGGAAAATCGGCGAAGGGGTTGAGCTGCCGTGATGATTAATCGGAATTCTTCTGAAGTACTTGAGCGCATGCTCCGCTCAGCTCGCAGAAAACGACCGCACGAACGCGTGGATACTTTTCCCTCGATTTCGGTTACTCCCGGCGGGACTGCGCCCGCCAAAATCGTCGGGTTTACGGACGCCGTTCGCCGCACCGTGCCCTGCCTGCCCTGCCCTGCCCTCGAGGCGGTCAATCTTCGTCTCGAAACGAAAGGTCGTCAGCCGAACTGGAGAAAGGACTGAGGGTGCGCCCGCGTCCGGGAGAGCCGTGGCCGTTGTGGCCGTTGCTGCCATTGTGGCTGTGGCTGCCATTGTGACCATTTCCGTTGCCGGTGTAGGCCGGTTCGCGGCGGCGGGAGTTCAGTCGCGGAGTGACCAGAGGGGGGCGCGAGGCGTAATGCTTTTCCTCCGGCTCATTCGGGGTCGCTGGGGGCGCGGTGTGTTGTGCCATCCGGATCAACTCGCTCACGGCTTCGCGTACGCTTTCGGCTTGGTCCTTCAACTCCTCGGAAGCCGAGGCGGACTGCTGGGAAAGAGCGGCGTTGTCCTGCGTGATTTTATCCATGCTGGCCACGGCGCTGTTCAACTGCCCGATGCCCTCGCTCTGCTCGTGGGAAGATTGCGCAATTTCGCCGATCCGTTCGTCGAGCTGCCGGGTCTTTTCCACGATGGCGGAAAGGTTGGTCGCCATCTTTTCGCTGATCCGAACGCCCTGCTCGCTTTTCTCGGTCGAGGCGGAAATTTTTTCCGCGGTCTCACGGGCGGCGCCGGCGCAGCGCTGGGCGAGATTCCGCACTTCGTCAGCGACGACGGCAAATCCCAGCCCGGCCTCTCCGGCGCGGGCCGCTTCGACGGCGGCGTTGAGGGCGAGGATGTTGGTCTGAAACGCGATCTCGTCGATCGTCTTGATGATTTTGGAAATATCGACGCTCGAGCCTTTGATCGCGCTCATTGCCGACTTCATCTGCTCCATTTCGGCCGCTCCCGCATCCGCCGTCTGGCGAGCTTGGTTGGCGAGGGCCTTGGCATTCTGTGCATTCTCGGAATTGCGCTGAGTCATGCTCGCCATCTCGTGCAGCGAAGAACTGGTCTCCTGCAGGGACGCGGCCTGCTCGGTCGCACCCTCGGCCATGGACTGGCTTGCCTGGGCAACCTGGGCGGCCGAGTCGTGAGCTTTATCGGATTCCGAGGCGAGCCGCCCCGCGATTGAAGTGATGCCGCGCGAAACCCCTCTGATGATCACGGAAGCACAAACAATCCCGAGCAAGATTCCGGCAACAGTGATGCTGAGCACCATGATTTCATTCCGCGTTTGCTCGGAGCGGGTGCGGGCCTCCAACGCGCTTTGAAAGTCATGCACTGAACTCTTCACCTTCCCGAGCGTCGACGTGAATTCGTTTCCAAGGCGACCGATCCGTTCGCTGAGAATTTGATTTTTCGCCTGGGTCCCGACCACCACCCGGTCGAGACCATCGGTATAAGCGGCGGCGGCGACGAGAAGTTTGGCCAGCAACGCGCTCTTCGCCGCGTCCTTCAGCGTCGCGTCCAGCTTTTCCATTTCACCTTGATCGCGCTCCATCCGATGAATCTGCGCCACGGTAATCGAAATTGCGTCGCGAGCCGCCTTGGCTTTCGCCGGGTCCGACGTCAGCAAAAACGCGTTCGCGAGGCTGGACGATTCAAAGAATGCCTTGAGGCCATTCGAAATCTGGACGGCCGCGTTCATGTCCCCCTGCGTCTTGGCCTGCGCCAGCATGTCCTGCAGACCGTCGGCGATGATTTTGGACTGCGGCGCGAGCACACCCGTTTCCAAGGCGCTGCGTCCACGATAATTCGTTACGAGGTCCCCGAAAGCCACGTGATAGGCGGAAAGAAGTTCCCGTGCCCTCGTGATGTCTTTCGCCCGACTGGGATCCGCGGTCAGGCGGATCGCGTTGGTCAGATCGGTTTCCAGTTTCTTGGTCGACGCTTCGACGCGGGAAATGTCTTCCGCGGAACCCGAGGCGAGAAACTGCGTCAGATGCAGTTTCATGTCCTGCATCGAGAGTTCGAGCGAAGCGGCAACGTAAGTTTCCTGCGCGCTGCTCGCGAACAGCGTGAAGCCACGGCCCGCACCGCCGAGAGCGAGATAGGCAACGACGGCCACCCCGGCCAGCAACGCGAAGAGGAGGCCGAAGCCCAGCGTGATCTTATTGCCGATGGTGGTGTTGCGCATGGGTGAAGGGCGCGCTTCGGCGCGCGGGTCGTTTGAGCCGGAAGACAGTAATCAGCTCTCGAAAATAAATTTGATCGGGATCGAGACGCGCACGGCGACCGCAGCCCCGTTTTCGGTCGCGGGCTTGAACTTCCACTTCTGCAGTGCCTCCAGCGCGGGTTGTTCGAAAGCGACGTTGCTCGACTTCTCTACTTTTGGATCGGTCACGTTTCCGCGTTCATCGATCAGGCAGCTGACGATCACGACGCCAGATGCGCCGTTACGCCGCATTGTTTCGGGAAAATCGGGAGCGACCGTGCGCACCGGGACGGGAGCTTCCATCGCCGCCGCCGGAGCGACTCCGACAAAATTCAAACCGACCGAGAGCAAAAAGAGGCGGATCATGGGGTGCGTCGTAGAAATCGGCAGCCGCCTGGTCGACTTGAATGGATTCGCGTTTTCGCTTTCGCCCCAAACTCCCCCCCGGGTGATTGTTTAAGGTTTTTTTAAGAATTCGTGATCGCCGCAGAAGAAGATGATGAAATCTTGGCAGCATTGCGATTCATCCAACCACGCCGCACCTGGGTAAAGCTCCCTCACGATGCAGACGTCGCTTGAGGAAAATGTTCGGCGTGGCGCCGGGTGGGCCGCGATCGTAGTCACTCTCATAGGACTAGCCGGCCTTCTCGGCGGAGTCTTCGGAGCAGATGTCGTCAACGGGGTTCCGCCTGGATCGCCGCCGCTCGGCAAGAACGTCGCTCTCAGCTTCCTGTATGGAGGCGGGGCCCTTTGGCTCCTGCATCAAACACGGTATCCCCGCGCGGGCACGGGCTGCGCAGTTGCCATGTTAGCCTCCGCGCTCGCTCCGCTGGCGCGTCCGTTTTGGGCAACCCCGCCCGCTTTCGTTCCTGATACGTTCACGGCCCCCGCACTTATTTCCGCCCTGCTCTCATTCGCGCTGTTGTTACTGGCGGCGAGGGATCGAAGCTACGTCGCTTCGCTCCGGCTTTTGATCGCCGGACTCGTTATTTCCGTCGCGACGGCGGCGCTTCTGACGTTCGCCTTCTCTTCCTCCCCGCATGAAGGACACTTAAAGCTTATCCGGTGGCCGACCTCCCTCGCCGCTCTGTTGCTGGGAATCGGGGCGGTTTTCGCGCGACCGGGCGACGCGCTCGTGCAACTTTTTTTCTCGCGCAGCCCCTCTGGTGTTCTCGCCCGCCGGCTGCTCCTGGGCGCCTGGTTGCTACCGGCCGTGTTGAGCCGGGTTTTCATTATGTTTGTGCCAGAAGAGGTGGCTCCGCTGAACGACATCGTGCTGCTGCTCACGAGCGCCATCGGATTCGGCGGGTTTGCCATCACGATGACATCGTCGGCGAAAGCGGTGAGCCAGGACCGGTCAAGCGAAGAGACGCATCGGGAACGTCTGCAGCTCACCACCCGCCTGGAGCAACAGACGGCTGAGCTTCAGGAAATGGTTTCCCAGCGCACGCGGGAACTCCACGAAGCCAACGTCGGCCTCAGCGCGGCCGCGGAATCCAACGCGGGGCTCGCGCTTGTCGCCAATCATACGACGAACGGAGTCGTGATCGCCGACGCGCTCGGACACGTCGAATGGTGCAACACGGCTTTCGAGCGTCTCACCGGTTATTCGTTGCTCGAAATCAAAGGAAAGAAGGCCGGGCCTTTTCTCGAAGGCGCTGACACCGATCCGGCCACCGCGTCCCAGCTGCGCGAGGCGATCAACCGGGGGGAGGCCTGCCGGGTGGAGATCCTCAGCTACACGAAAGATGCCCGCCCGTTCTGGGAGACCGTTGACCTCGAACCCGTGCGCGACCGGTCGGGGCGAGTCATCAAATATATTTCGATCCAAACCGACGTCACCGAGCAACGCCAGGCGAAGCAAAACCTCCAAACGCTGAACCACCGCCTCGAGCTGGCGGCGCGCGCAGCCGCTCTGGGCGTGTGGGAGTGGGATGAGGGACGAAAGCGATTCATCTGGGATCATCGGATGATGGAGATCCACGGTGTCACGCCGGCAGACTTCCACGGAACTTTTGAAGAATGGTCCCGCGATCTTCACCCGGACGACCGCGGACCGATGCTGGAAGTTTTCCGATCCGTGCAACGCAGCGCGAACGAGATCGAGCATACCTTTCGCCTCATCTTCCGGAGCACCGGGGAAGTCCGTTACCTTGAAGCCCGGGGCATCGCTGACCGCGATCCGCAGGGGCGGCTGATCCGGATCACGGGAACGTGTCGCAATGTCACTGCCGATCGTGAGGCGGCGGTGCAGACCGCCGCGCTGAACGAGCGGCTCACCATGGCCCTGAACTCGTCGAATTACGGGGTGTGGGAGCTGGACCTCGTGACGCAGAAAATGACGTGGGACGATCGCATGTTTCAAATCTATGCGATTCACCGCGAGGATTTCGACGAGTCGCGCGCCATTTGGGAATCTCGTGTTCACCCCGCCGATCGCGCAGCCGCGACCGACTTTGCCCGACGCGTCATTGCCGGTGAGCTGGCCCGCTACGACACCCAATTCCGAATTGTTCTCACCGACGGAACCCTCCGGCACGTCGAGGCCCATGGGTACGTCCAGCGGGACAGTAAAGGGCGTGCCTTGCGGCTGGTGGGCCTCAATCGCGATATCACGATGGAAAATCGCACCATCGAAGCACTCAAGGTGGCGGAAGAGCGCTGGCAGCTCGCGATCGAGGGCACCAACGATGCCGCTTGGGATTGGGACGTCACGACCGGCATCATTTTCCACGATGAACGCTGGCCACGCATGTTGGGCCATCATCCGGAGGAAGCCGACTCGTCACTGGAGGGCTGGCGGCAACTCATCCATCCCGAGGACGTGCCCGCCTATTCCGAGGCGATCGAAAAGCATTTCGATCGCCGCGCGCCGTTCTATTCGCAGGAACTTCGCGTGCGCGCGAAAACGGGCGAGTGGAAATGGATCCTTGATCGCGGCAAGGTTGTTTCCCGCGACGAAGAAGGCCGGCCACTCCGCATGGCGGGAACTCACACCGATATCACCGAGCGAAAACAGCTCGAGCAGCGGCTCCACCGGATGGAAGAACTCGCTTCGCAGGTGAGCCAGCTCGCACAAATCGGCGCATGGGAATTGGAAAGTGCGACCGACCGCATGACCTGGTCGCGCGTCGTCAACAATCTCTTCGAATTTCCCGAGAGTTTCACGCCGTCGCTGAAGGGAATCATGGAGGTCTTCGCCAGCGAGGCTCAAGTGACGCTGCACGCGGCACTCCAAGCGTCCCAGGCCAGTGGCTCCTCTTTCGATCTCGAGCTTCCCGCCAGCTCGGTGAAAGGGCGTCGCCTTTGGGTTCGAGTGCTCGGAAAGCCTCATTGGCAGAACGGGCGGTCACATGGAATCCAAGGCGCGATGCAGGACATCACGGCGCGGCGCGAAAGCGAAGAGACCCGCCATCAGCTTGAGCTGCAGCTCTTCCAGGCGCAGAAAATGGAAACGCTCGGGACGTTTGCGGGAGGGATTGCTCATGATTTCAACAATCTCCTCACGGGCATCCTCGGTTACCACGAGCTCGCCGCCGACTCGCTGACGGCCGATCACCCCGCGCACGTCTGTTTGCTGGAGGCTCGCACCGCCAGTCTGCGCGCTCGCGAACTCGTGGAGCAAATCCTTACCTTTGGCCGTCAAAGTTCAGGCGTTGAACTCGGTCCGGTCGACCTCGCCATGGTGGTCGTCGAGGCCCATCGCTTTCTGCGGGCAACGATTCCGACGACGATCGAGATTTCCGCCGACGTGACGCAGGACCTCTTTCACGTGCTCGCGGATGCCACCCAGATCCACCAGGTCATTTTCAACCTGGGCTCGAACGCCGCTCACGCGATGCGCGTGGAAGGTGGCACCATAAAAATCGCGTTGCACGCCGAAGAGTTGAACAGCGAACAGAGCTCGCGCCTCGGGGGCGTCACAGCAGGAAAATATGTCCGGCTCTCGGTCAGCGATTCCGGACACGGCATGGATGCGCCAACGATGCGCCGAATTTTCGAGCCCTTTTTTACGACGAAAAACACCCGCGAAGGCACGGGACTGGGCCTGGCTGTCGTCCACGGAATCGTGCGCGGGCACCGCGGCGCCATCTCCGTCGAGAGTGAGTTGGACGTGGGTTCCACCTTCCATATCTACCTGCCGGCGGCGAAAGAGGAAAGTGCCGCGCTCCCAGCCCATTTCACGGCGGCACCGGAAGGAACCGGCGAACTTGTCTGGGTGGTCGACGACGAGGAAATCGTGGGGAACTGCACGAGACTCGCTTTGGAAAGCAAAGGCTACCAGGCCGCCCATTATTCCTCGGCTTCTGCCTGCTTGGCAGAGATGCAGCGGGGAAGTCGGAAGTTTAAAGTCTTACTCACCGATCAAACCATGCCGGGGATGCAAGGCACGGAACTGGCGGTGGAGGTTCGCAAACGGCACCCGACGATTCCCGTCGTGATCATGTCGGGCTATTTCTCGAAAATTTCCACGCAGGCTCTTAATGAAATTGGCCAGGTCGAACTGCTCGCCAAGCCGTTCACGACCGAAGAACTCGCCAGCACAATTCATCGCGCACTGCATCCCGAGCTGACCAAGAACTAGGGCGTGTCTTCAAACCGGTTTGTCATTCTGAGCGCAGCGAAGAATCCAGCACGAGACGCGAAGCC
>JBDSSU010000598.1:0-8100 GCA_039928635.1 Opitutaceae bacterium
AGCGGTTTCAGGATGGCCTCATCGCCCACCAGCGTAACCGGGTTCAGCGCATTGTACTGGCGCAGCGCGAGTCGGACGGCCGCGACGACTTCGGACGGACCGAGATCGCCGCCCATGGCGTCGACTGCAATGCGCCCCCTGGCGCCGGATGCGGTAACCATCGCTGGGGATGGCGAGGTGAAGAAGCGTGAGGTTTACACCTCGACGTTGAGAACCTGACGTCCGCGATACATGCCGTTCTTCGGATTCACGCGGTGGGGACGGAAAGCACTGCCGTCAGTCGGATCAATTGCGATCTGCGGGGCTTTGAACGCGTTGGCGGCGCGGCGGTTGGCGCTGCGACGTTTGGACTGCTTGCGTTTCGGATTGGCCATGGGAGTAGAGTGATTCGGAGTGCGTGCGTCGGTTTAAAAACACCCGCGGGTTTCGTGAAAGGGTCGGAGTAAAGGCCGGGCCGTAAACGCGTCAAGCGTCATCCTTGCAGGAAGCCGCCCGCGAGCAGCGCGGTCAGCACGAGTGCGGTCCCGATCCGATAATACGCGAACACGGCCAGTCCATGCCGCGTCAGCCAGCCAACCAGGAAACGCACGGAAACCGCGGCCGTCACCGCCGCGACCACCGCGCCGAGTAACACATGCGACCAACCGAAGACCTGGATCATCGCCGACCCACTGCGATAGCTTTTGAACACGGTTGCCGCGGTGAGAGTCGCGAGACCCAGTAGAAAACTGAATTCCGCCGCTCGTCGCGGATCGAGGCCCGCAAAGTACCCGCCCACAATCGTCGTCATCGAGCGGCTCATCCCCGGCCATAAAGCGAGGCACTGGAGCATGCCGACACCCGCCGCTTGTCGATAGGTAAGCTCGTCAGGCTCCGGTACGTGCTTCACGAGCACCGCCCGACGGCGGCGCCAGCTTTCCGCGAAGAGCATCAGACCGGCGCCCACTAATTGGGCGACGATCACCGCTTTGATCGAAAAGAGGACATCGTTGATCCAACCGTGGAGCAGAAATCCGAGCGTCGCGGCGGGAACGAAGGCGATCAGTACATTGATGAGCAGGCGCATCCCCGCCGGATCACGCCCCCGCAAGCCCTGAAACATCGCCACCAGCTGTGACCAATAGATCAGTGCGACAGCGGCAATTGCGCCGAATTGGATGACCACCGCGTAGGTGTCGGCCGCGAGTTTGAGGGTGAGCGGTTCCCCTGCGGGATGTTTTGGCGACGGCTTTTTGTACCAGAGCGGGTGACCGTCGCGGTCGACCAGCGGCCGCTCGGATTCCAGCCCAAGCAGGCGCGAAACGATGATTAAATGCCCGGTCGACGAGATCGGGAGATATTCCGTCACGCCTTCCACCACCCCGAGCGTGATCGCGTCCGCGATACTCAGCTCGGCCGCGGGCCCCGACGGGCCGGCTTTCTGCGTCACGGGGTTTGGAAAGGTGGTGGGCGCAGTGGAAGCTTCGATCGATGCCGCGGCGAATAGCGTGAGAAGGATGAAAACGAGTTGGCGCACGCGGCGTTGGTTTCAGCTTCGCCACGGCGGCGCAAATTTATTTGCGGCCCGCTGCGGCGCGGCCTCACTCGTCCCGCGCATGTCCACGCTCGCCGATCTGACCACCCAACTTCGTGCCGCCCAATCGCTCTCGCCCTTGCACGTCGCGGCCGCTGCGGCTGCGCTCGCTGGGACGGAGGAAAGTGACGAAACGAAGGCGGCATTTCTCACGGCGCTGTCCGCCAAAGGGGAAACGGCCGCTGAAGTGGCGGCGTTCGCTCAGGCATTTCGAGCCAAGGCGGTGAATCCCGGCGTGGAAGCATGGTCCGCGCGCGCCATCGATATCGTGGGAACCGGGGGAGATCACGCCGGTGGTTTTAACATTTCCAGTCTTGTCGTCCTGGTGCTTGCGAGTGCGGGCGTCACGGTCATGAAACACGGTAATCGCGGCATCACCTCAAAATGCGGGAGCGCCGATCTGCTGGCGGCGCTCGGGGTGAATCTGGAGGCGCCGCCCGAAAAACTCCGGGTCGCCCTGGATGAACTCGGCTTCGTTTTCTTTTTCGCGCCCGCTTACCACCCCGCGTTCAAGCACATCGGACCGGTCCGCAGGGCGCTGGCCGCGCGCGGCCAGCGTTCCGTCTTCAATATCCTTGGCCCCCTGACTAATCCTGGACGTCCCGCGCACATTCTCCTGGGCGTTTACGCTCAACCCTGGGTATCGAAACTTGCCTCGGCGCTCGATCTCCTCGGCACCGGCGCCGGTCTCGCGGCGCACGGTGTGCTCGGCGCCGATCGGGGAATCGACGAACTCACCACGGCGACGCCGAACCGCGTTCAAGGCATTGGCCGCCTCCGCGAAATCAGTGGCGAATGGAACGCGGGGGATTTCGGACTCGAGGTGGCGCCATTCCCCGAACTCCAAGGGGGCGATCTCGCCACGAATGTGGCGTTGACCGAGGCGCTGCTCGCCGGGCGTGGACCGGGCGGGCTGGTCGATACCATTGCGCTCAACGCCGCCGTCGCGATGTGGATTGTGGGGAAGACCCCGGGCGTTCGTGAGGGAATTGCGATCGCGCGCGAACAACTCCTCGGCGGCGCGGTGGCCAAAAAAATCGCGGCGACGCGCGAGTTTTATCGTTCATGAAGCGCCGGTATTTTGGCACGGATGGGGTGCGCGGACCCTATGGTGGCCCGTTAATCAACGAAGATTTTGCGGCCCGGCTGGGATTCGCGGTGGCGAAATGGTTGCCGGAGAAAGGGCGGGTTCTGATTGGCCGTGACACGCGTTTCTCCGGTCCCGCGCTCGAAGCGGCGGTCGCCTTGGGATTGGCGGCCGGCGGCGCCGAGCCGATCTCGCTCGGCGTGGTGCCAACTCCGGCGGTTTCACGGGCGGTGCGGGCCAATGCCGCGGCACTGGGAGTCGTGATCACCGCTTCGCACAATCCGGCGGCGGATAACGGGATTAAATTTTTCGGTCCCAGCGGACTCAAACTGACGGATGCGCAAGAGGTCGAAATCGAGGGCTTGATTCCGGACGGACCCATGACGACGGCCCATGCCTCGCTCCCGACCATGGATGCGGTGACCGGTTACGTGGAACTCATCCAGAGTTTGCTGCCCCGCACCTTGGCGGATTGGAGGATCGTCCTGGATACCGCGAATGGCGCGACGGTGCACACGAGTTCGCGGGTGCTGCGTGACTTGAAGGCCGACGTGCTTTGCCTCGGCGACGAACCCGATGGCCGAAACATCAACGCTGGCGTCGGCAGCGAGCACCCCGAGAAAATGTGTGCCGCAGTTCTCGCCCAACGCGCCCGGATCGGGATCGCGCACGATGGCGACGGCGATCGCTGCGTTCTCTGCGACGAACTCGGGGAGTTGTTGGACGGCGATGAGATTCTCACGATTCTCGCGCGGCACGCGCTCGCGCAGCAGCGGTTGAAAAACCGCACCTTGGTCGTGACGGTGCAGAGCAATCTCGGGGTCGATGCTGCGGTGACCGCCGCAGGTGGACGCGTGCTCCGGACCGCCGTGGGAGACCGCTACGTCATGGAGCGAATGATCGCGGAAGGGGCGACCCTGGGCGGCGAGTCTTCGGGCCACATTATCTGCTCGGAGATTTCGCCCACGGGCGACGGACTGGTAGCGGCGTTGAAGGTGATCGAAGTGATGCTGGCTACCGGCAAACCGCTTTCCGAACTGCGGCGGGTTTTGAAAAAATTCCCCCAGTTATCGCGCGCCTTGACGGTGCGGGTGAAAAAGCCGCTGGAGGCGCTGCCGGGACTGAGTGCAGTGATCGGTGCGCTTGAAGCGGAGCTCGGCGAACGTGGCCGCGTGCTGGTGCGCTGGTCGGGGACGGAACCAAAGCTGCGTTTACTTGTAGAAGGTCCCACCGATTCAGCAGTCGAAAATGGCATCGCGCGGCTGGAAACGGCGGCGCGCAGCGAGCTTGAAGCGGTTTGAATTCTCCCTAGTTAAATTTCGCTCCCATGAAAACACCCCTCCGGATTGCATTGGTTCTTTGTTCACTTCACGCCTTCGCGCTCGCGGCTCGTGCGGGGCAGAAAGATAAAACCCTCGACGTGTACTGGATCGATTCCGAGGGCGGCGGCTCGACCCTGATCGTGACGCCCAACGATGAATCCGTGCTGATCGATACCGGAAATCCGGGTGGTCGCGACCCAGGCCGCATTGTGGCGGCGGCCAAAGCCGCCGGACTTTCGAAGCTCGATTATGTGTTGCTCACGCATTTCCACGGGGACCATTTTGGAGGCGGAGCCGAGGTCGCGCAGCAGATTCCGATCGGGACGATTTTTCAGCGCGCCATCCCCGAGGGCGATCCTGACGGAAGACCGCAGACCACGTTTCCGCAGCAGATCAAAGCTTGGAAGGACATCCCGGCGAAGCGCGAAGCGCTCGCTCCCGGCGTGATCATTCCGCTCAAGGCGGTGACCGGCGCACCGAAGCTCGAGCTGGTCTGCCTCGCGGCTGACAAGAAAACGGTCGAGCCCAACGCCGCCCAGATGAAGACGAAGAACCCGCTGACCGGCACCGGCGAAACGCGGACGATTGCACCGAGCGACAATGATAATAGCGCGGTGTTTGTGCTTTCGTTCGGCGGCTTCCGCTTTTTCGACGGCGGGGATTTGACATGGAATTACGAGGAGAAACTCGTGACGCCTTACAATCTCGCGGGCGTCGTCGACGTTTATCAAACCAATCACCACGGTCTTGAGGTGAGTAACAATCCGGTGCTGATGCAGAGCCTGGCTCCCAATGTGATCGTGATGAACAACGGCCCGCGCAAGGGCGGTCAGCCCGGCGCGTTTGCCTCGATCAAGAAAGTCACCGGTGTGTCTGCGCATTACCAGCTGCACAAGAGCCTGAACGCGCCCGAGGAAAACGCGCCCGCGGAGTTTATCGCCAATACCGATTCACCTCCCGGTCGCGGTGGTGTGGCCGATCCCAATGTGAAGCTGAACGACGGCAACTTCATCAAGATGTCCGTCGCTCCCGACGGAAAGAGCTACACGATCACAGTCCCTTCCACGGGGCATTCGCGCACCTATTCGACGAAGGCGAAGTGAGGCGGGCCTGGGCGGCGAAGCCCGGCGAGACTTTCAAGGCGCGACCACGGGTCGCGCTTTTTTTTCGGCGAGCCATACGGCGATTCCCATGAGGCTGCCCGCCGCCAGCAGTCGCCGCCAATCCGCCTTTTCCCCGAACACAAGGATGGAGCACGCGACGGCGAGCGGGATTTTGAGATTGTTCATCACCGCCAGCGTTCCGCTGCGCACGCGCGTGGCCCCGAGATTCCAGAGAAAAAATCCCAGGCCGGAAGCGATCACACCAAGATAGAGGAGGACGCGGAGATTGGCGGTGTTCAGGGGCAGCGCGGCCAGATCGGTGCGCAGATACGTGGCCGGCAGCGTCACGATGAACGCTCCCGCGTAGAGCAGCGCGAACACATCACGGTCGCGAAAGCTGGAGTGTTCCGGCCGGGCGCGCAGCCGGCGGTACCAGACTTGCCCGAGGGCGAAAGCGAGATTCGAGAGCTGGACCAAGGCAATGCCGGTTAATGCGCCGCTCACCGCCGTCGTTTTTACCACGATGCACGCGCCCCCCGCCACAGCCAGCAGCGCGGCGAACAGCGCCATCGGGCGAAGCGTGCGATCGAACGCGTCGGCCAGCAGCGTGACCAGGATGGGAGTCGTGAGCGTGAACAGCGCGATCTCGTAACTTTTCAGAAAACGGAAGCTCTCGTTGTAGGCGAGATACATGAACCCAAACTGCACCGCGCCGATGCCCGCGAGCGCGAGCACCGTCCGCGCTCTGATGTGCGTCACGCGGAGGAAGGGCAGAAACACCAGGAGCGCCAGCGCGAGTCGCGCCGCCGAAATGAAGGCCCCATCGAGACCCGTCAGCTGCTTGACCAGGCCAAATGAAAACGCCCAAAGCAGGGAAACGAAAAGAAGGTAGGGCACGGGGAGGGAAGAAGCGCAGTAAACAGTACAGACCGGGCCTCATCCCGGATCGGCGGCCGAAATTATCAACCGGAAATCGCGGGTCGCGTGGCAGTTGCCCGCGAACGACTGGCTCAACTCCGTGGCGCAGCGGTTGCGTGGTCCTGCCGGTAGATTCCGTACGCGATCCCCGCCAATCCGGTCAGCGCTGCGGGAAGGAAGAGGGTGTTGTAACTGAACCTCGTGAACAGCAACGCGCCCACGGTCCCGCCTCCACCAAACGAGAAAATTAGGAGCAGCCAGAGCCGCAGCCGCCGGAAATCGACCGGGAGCCGGCGCAGCCAATGACCGAGGAAAACGCCGAGGTCGGTAAATACACCGGACAGGTGGGTGGTGCGCAGAGAAGCTCCACTGAAGGTGCTGACCATCGCGTTCTGCAGTCCGCAGGCGCTGGAGGCGAGGCAGTCGCCGGCGAAAAGCCCGCGACGGAGCAGCGGAATCGCGGCAAAGAGCAGCAGGGATTCCACCACGAGCGCGACTCCGTAACGACGTCCGAGTTTCAGCGTGCTGTCTTGGATGATGATTCCGCTCAGCACGGCACCGGCGACAAACGAGGCGATAAATGCGGCGAGCTGAAGGGCAGCCGGTCCGTCCTGTTGCGCGACCGCGATGCCGAGGAGGCTCGTCGTGCCGGTGAGGTGCGTGATTCCCTGGTGATAGAGACCGAGAAACCCGACGGCGTTGACGATGCCCGCGATAAATGCCAGCACGCCACCGCCGACGAGAATCCATTTGGGAAGCCTGGTGATCATCGCCCTGGCAACGCTGTCCCCGACGTCACCGAGAGTTCGATCGGGCGGTTTGTCATGGGTGCGGCGCTGACGGAAACATCGCTCACACCCGGAAAATGGCGCCGAGTTTTTTCCCGAGCAGCAGGCTCATCCCGACGATCGTCACGCCGAGGAAAATCATCGCCCAGACTCCGAGCGCGCTGGCGATGAACTTGCCGTCACCGAGCAATTGGAACAGCTCCATGATCGCTTTCGTGATCGGATAAAACACCTGCTTCTGCGCCAGGATCAGCGAGTCGCTGACCTCGAGCATCGCGAACGCGAACGCCAGCAAACCGCCGGCAATCAGGTTCGCGGCGATCAACGGAAGCGTGATCTTGATGACCGATTTCAACGGCGGGCACCCGAGATTCTGTGCCGCCTCCTCGAGCGTTTCACTGGTCTGTTGAAAACCCGCGGACGCCGATCGAACCACATACGGCAATCGCCGCACCGAGTAGGCGATAATTAAGAGGATCGTCGGGTCGCGGACGGGATTGATGAACTCGAAGAATTTTCCCTCCTGCGACATCGCCAGGTACCCGAAGGCCAGCACGATCCCGGGAACGGCCAGCGGAAGCATTGCGAGAAAATCCAGGATCTGACGGCCGGCGATCTTGGAGCGCACGACGACGTAGGCGATCGCGATGCCGAGGAAAATATCCACGACCGTGGAGATGCTCGCGAACTTCAGGCTGTTGGCGATCGCGGGCACGGTGAGGTCGTGACCGAGGGCGATTTGGAAATTTTCCAGCGTGTAGCTGTGGGGCAGGATGGTCGCGTACCAGTCCTGTGAAAACGCGACGAGCAGCACGCCCATGTGCGGCAACACCGCGACGAAGATCACGCCCGCGAAGACCGCCGTGCAGAGCCAGGCCTGGCCGCGAGGCAGGGCGCGAGCGCCGCCCGAACTTGTGGCTTTCGCCATCATCGCATGGCTGTCGCGGCCAAAGAGTCCCTTGCCGACACCGTACAACGCGATCGAGCTCACGAGCATCACGGCGACAAGCGCGTAGGGGAACGGGTTTCCCCCGATGTCTTTCAGACCGTAGTAGATTTGCACGCTGGTGACCTGCGCGTAGTCGAAGATCAACGGCGTCCCCAGCTCGGTGAACGCCCAGATGAACACGATCGTGCCGCCGGCGAACAACCCCGGCTTGATCAACGGCACGGTGATTTTCCAGATCCGGCGCAGCCCGGTGCAGCCCAGATTCTGGGCGGCTTCCTCCAGGGCCGGGTCGATGTTGGCGAGCGCCGCGACCGCGTTGAGGTAGATGATCGGGTAGAGCGAAAGCGCTTCGACGACGGC
>JBDSSU010000599.1:0-5592 GCA_039928635.1 Opitutaceae bacterium
AGCGACGATCTGGCCCCAAAGCTAAGGGCGCGGACCGTAGCCCTCCATTCTCGCAACGCAAGAGACGTTTCCCCACCCCGGTTTGAAGAAACAGCTTCACCTGAAGCCGCGAGCGAAAGGAGACAAACCCGCATTCATCACACTCTGCGTCAGATTTTTTTGCACCGAGTGCACCGAGCCCAGACAAAGAGATCACAGAGCCAAACACGCCGTCTGCCCAGAATAGTCCATTCCAGTCTGGGCACAGAGACTTCTCCGTGTCCTCTGTGTGGGAGCTCTGTGCTCTCTGTGTCCCATGCCTCGCCTCCTTCAGCGTATAACCGGCCTAACGAAAAAGCGGATTCTCCGTTTCCTTCGTTGCCTCCTGTGAAAAGGGATCTGGTTCATCCCCTCCGCCCGCGGAGCGGACGACTACGCTTCCCAATAAACAATCCGGCCACACTGGTCGCAGGTGGACAGGGCGACTCCGGGAGAGCCAGCATCCTTGCTGCGCACGGCCGACTCGATTTCTCCGGAAACCTTCAGGTGGCAACCTCCACATTTGCCGCCGTGGATGGCCACGACCGCCGGCATCTGACGGGCCGCCACCCGATCGTACACGCGAAGCGCTGGTGCTTCGAGCGGTGTGCGCGCCGACGCCACTTCCGTCTGCGCCGTTTTTAATTCCGCAGCGAGGCTGACCTCGCGCTCCTTAAAAGTGCGGATGCGCGTCTCGTGTCCGGAAATGTTCGCCTTCAGCTCGGCCTCGGCGGCCGCAAATTTTTTCTTCGCCTCGTCGATACCATACATCACCTGAAGCTCCTGCTCCTCCAGCCCGCCGATCGCGGCCTGAGTCGTCTCAATCTCGTGACCGAGCGCCTGATACTCCTCGTTTTTGCGGACCTGTGACTGCTGCGTCCGGTACTTCGCGAGTTTTTCCTCCGCAGAACCAATCTCGGTTTCCAAAAGTTTCTTCTTCGACTCCAAGCCACGCAGTTCCATGCGCGCGGTTTCGATCGCGGCTTTCTCGGCCGCGATCTTTTGCTCCACCGCAACGATATCGCGGGGGACCGCCTTCAACTGCGCCTCCAGTCCGAGCCGCTTCATGTCGCGGTCTTGCAGGATCAAGAGCGGTGCGAGGGCTGGGGGAACCATTCGGGCGCCACTGTGCGGACGACAACACCGCGGTCAAACGAAAGCTCGGCCGTCGCTCACAGACGCGCCCTGGCCGCCGCGAGGCTGGCGCTCACCTGGGGATCGGCGCGAAGGCGCAAGGCTTCTTCATACACGGGCACCGCTTCGGCCGGGCGCCCGAGCATGACCAAGGCTCCGGCAAGGTTAACCCGTGACTCGAAACCCGTGGGCGCGCGCCGCAATGCCTCGCGATAAGCAACCACGGCAGGCTCAAATCGCCGCGCCGTCAGGAGCGCGTTGCCCAAACGGAAATAAACATTCGGAAGCTCCGGCTTGGCTTTCGCCGCCGCCTCGTAGCGCGCGATCGCCTCGGTCGTGCGATTCGCGAGCCGGTAGACCTCCGCCAAATTAAACTGGTCCTCGGCTGAGTCGGGCTTGAGCCGGACGACAATTTCATACTCCGCAATCGCCTCGTCCACCCGACCGAGCCGGGCCAGCACCGAGCCCGCATTGATATGGGGGTCGGCCGATTCAGGGCGGAGCCGGGCGGCCTCGGCATAGTGAACCAGCGCTTCCTCCGGTCGACCGCCCGCCGCGAGGCTGAACGCCAGGTTAAAATGCGCCGTGGGATCGCGCGGCAACAAATCCACCGCCGCTTTGCCGTGCGTGATCGCTTCATCATGCCGCCCCGCTTCGTCCGCCAGCTGCGCGAGCGTATAGTGACCGCGCGGATTGGTCGGCCACTTCGCGACGGTGTCGCGCCAGATTGACTCCGCGGACCGATAATCGGCATTCCGCGCGATCGTCGCGCCGCCCAGCGCCACCGCGACGGCCACCCCAAACACCGGCCACGCACGCGGCAAGCAACAGCGCAAGCCAGCCACCGCCAACACCACGACCGCCGCGAGCGGCAGATACATCCGGTGCTCCGCCATGGTCTGGGTAACAAGCGGCACGAAGCTCGAACTCGGAGCCAGCACGACGAAGAACCAACCGCCTAAAAAACCGAGGATGGGCCGCCGCACCAGCGCCCAAATCGTGCTCGCCAGTGTCGCGAGGAGAAACAGGCCTTGCGGCAACACGGCCAACGGATCGCGCACGACCTCGGCTCCGTAGTCGAGGACCAGCGGATGCGGCCAGCAGGCGAGTTTCAAATAAAGCACGATCGCCCGACATTGGGTCAGCAAATAGTCCCACGCCGTCACCCCATGACCAAACCCCACCGTGCCGCCGCGAACCTCGGACCGCCACACGAGCGCACCGATCACCAGCCAGGTCGTCACCGCCAGCGTAAGATAAAACCGCCCTCGCAATCGCCAACTCTCGCGAAAAGTCCCCGCCACGAAGGTGCGGTCGAAGAGCAGCAACAAACAAGGCGCCGTCGCCATGATTTCTTTGGTCGCCGCCCCGAGCAGGCACGCCGCCGCACAAATCATCGTCCACGCCCGCGGCGGCGACGCCTTCACGCTGCGAACGAAGCTGTAAAACGTAAACAGGTAGAAAAAACCCGCCAGCGATTCCGTGCGCTGAATGATACACGTCACCGACTCCGTTTGGAGCGGATGGAGCAACCAAAGCAGTGCCACCATAAAGGCGAAAGTGTCCGCTCCTACCTCCCGCCCCGAGAGGTCCGAGCCCCTGCCCCTCCGCGCCTCGCGTCGTGGCTCGTCCGCCATTCCCTCCTGGCGCCGCAACCCACCCACTCGCCTCACCACTCCGAAAAGCGCGAGCCCCGCTCCCGCGTGCACCAGCAGATTGAAGGCGTGATAGCCCCAAACCTCGTCGCCGCCCAACGCCTGATTCAACGCCAGCGAGAGATTCACCACCGGCCGGCCCGCCACTCCCGATCCACGCAGCGCCGGCGGCGCGAGCAGTTCGCTCGGCCGTCGCAGATCGCGCAGTGTCTGGTTCTGCGCAATCGCGGGAAGGTCATCGAAAACGAAAGGCGCCGAAAACGTGTTGTGGTAGGCAATCACGGCGGCGAGCACGAGCACCACCGGAGCGAGCCAGACCGGAAGCGCGACGCCTTCAATCGGGGAAACGGGGGTTACGCGCCTTGCCATGTCCGCAGCAAGGCAAGCGGGATTGTCACTGGCAATGAAGCGATCACCGCCCCGAAAAACGTCTCAACCAGGCGATTCGGGCTATCCGTCAGAGCGGCCTCAGTCCGTCTTCCCAGGGGGGAGATACCGACCCGCCAGCTCAAAGCCCGTAAACGCGAAAGGAAGGCCTTTCGCGTCCCCGATTTTTCCCAAAAAAACCCTCGCCACTTCAGCGGTTCTCCGAGAATTTTTTCCCTTTCATTTCCCCTCTGTTCTACCTCGAAAAACCCTCCATGGCCGAATCATCCGACTCCGAACACGACGCGAAAAACCAAGCCGGGGCCGACGCCTACGGTGCCGACAAACTCAGCCAGCTTAAAGGTCTCGAAGCCGTGCGAAAAAAGCCTGGCATGTACATCGGCGGCACCGATGAACGCGCGCTGCACCACTGTGTTTCCGAAGTGCTCGACAATTCCGTCGACGAACATCTCGCGGGGTTCTGCAGTCGGATCGAGGTCAACATCCACGTCGACGGCTCAATCAGCATCCGCGACAACGGCCGAGGCATTCCCGTCGATATCAATCAAGACAGCGGCCTTCCCGGTGTGGAACTCGTGCTCACCACCCTCCACTCCGGCGGGAAATACGGGCAGGGCGGCTACAAGTTCTCCGGCGGCACCCACGGCGTCGGCGCCAAATGCGTGAACGCTGTTTCCGAATGGTTCGAGGTCGAGGTCTCCCGCGATGCGCAGGTGCATCACATGAAGTTCGAGCGCGGCAAGGTGACGAAAAAACTCGAAGTCATCGGCAAAGCTCGTGGCACCGGCACCTACATCACGTTCAAGCCCGACGCCGAGATCTTCAAGGAGACCACCGTTTTCCAAGCCAGCCGAATCAGCCAGCGGCTCCGCGAACTCGCCTTTCTCAATTCCGGGCTGCAGATCGTTTTCACCGACGAACGCCCCGCGGATCCGAAACCGGAAACTTACTACTACAAGGATGGCGTCGAGGAGTTCGTGAAGCAGCTCAACCAGGGCAAAACCCCGCTGCACCCCAAACCCATTCGTTTCACCAAGGAAACGCAGCTTCAGCTCGACGACAAACCGGCCGAGATCCACGTCGAGGTGGTCCTGCAATATAACGACACCTACAACGACCAGGTTCTCTGCTACACCAACACCATCCACAATCCGGATGGCGGCACGCATCTCTCCGGCTTCCGCAGCGCCCTCACTCGAGCGATTAACCAGTTCTCGAAATCCAACAATCTCCTCAAGGATAAAGACCCGCAGATCACGGGCGACGATGTGCGCGAAGGCCTCGCCGCCGTCGTGTCGATCAAGCACAGCGATCCGAAGTTCGAGTCACAGACGAAGGTGAAGCTCCTGTCGCCCGAGGTCGAAAGTGTGGTCGGCTCCGTCTGCTACGAAGGCCTGATGATGTATTTCGAGGCCAATCTCTCCGTCGGCAAACGCATCGTCGACAAATCCCTCAACGCCGCCCGCGCGCGCGAGGCCGCACGCAAAGCCCGCGAAACCGTCCGCAAGGGCGCCCTCTCCGGCGGCGGTCTTCCCGGCAAACTCGCCGACTGCTCCGAGCGCGATCCGGCACTCACCGAACTCTACATCGTCGAGGGGGACTCCGCCGGCGGCTCCGCGAAACAGGGTCGCGACCGGCGTTTCCAAGCAATTCTCCCGTTGCGCGGCAAACTCATCAACACCGAGAAGGCCCGTCTCGACAAAGTTTTGGCCAACGAGGAAATCCGCACCCTCATTACGGCCTGCGGCACCGGCATCGGCGAAGGCGATGAGTCCGTCGGCGGCTTCACCGCGGCGAAAGCGCGCTACCATAAAATCATCATCATGACGGATGCCGACGTGGACGGCTCACACATCCGCACGCTGCTCCTCACGTTCATCTACCGCCAGATGAAGGGCCTGATCGAACGCGGCTACATCTACATCGCCCAGCCGCCGCTCTACAAAATCAAGCGCAAGAAACGCGAGCAGTACATCGACAACGACGACCAGCTCAACCGCATCCTCCTCGAACTCGGCTCCGAGGACATCGTGTTGAAACGGCTCAGCGACGACCATGTCTTCGCCCCCGCACAAATCGATCAGATCGTCGAAAGCCTCGCGGCCCTCGAAAAACTCGGCGCCGGTGTCACGCGCTATGGCGCTTCGCTCGCCGAATATCTCGACCAGCAAAATCCCGAGACGCATTCACTTCCCCGCTACGTCGCCCGCATCCGTGCCGGCAACAAGGAGACGCACGAATTTCTCCGCGACGAAACCGCCCGCGCCAAGTTCGTCCAGGATCACGGTCTGAACGCCGACCTCACCGAGCAGCCCGACAACGCGGCGACGCCCAGCCCGTTCGCCAGCACGGGCGGCACGCCGTCTCCGCTCGGCGGGGAGAAGAAACCCCCGTCGCC
>JBDSSU010000600.1:0-12702 GCA_039928635.1 Opitutaceae bacterium
GCTATCAGCCTCTTCCCGTATAATCAGGCTTTTTCAGGACCGACTACTTAGCGAAGCAACTCTCCCAGGCTGATGCTCAACGTGGAAGCGATCGCCTTCCCATTATCCACCGCCGGGTAGAACTGGATCGAAGCGATATGATCGTGCAGCGCCTTCGTCGGGCTGGAGCCGGAGATTCCTTTCACCTCGCCGGTGGAGGTAATCTCGAATCGAAGAGTCAGGTTCAATTCCTTGTCGGCGATTTTCCGCAAGGCATCGTCCAACGGTGGCGCTGAGGCGACGCGGGCCGGCGACGTCTTTCCTTTTTGGGCGGCGACATACTGCAGGATCGCAAACTGATTCGCTTGCCGCTCGCTTAGCAGCACGCGGTTGGGAGCAACATTAGTCGCGAGTTCCCGCGCGTGGGAGTAAACGTGGAACTCCGCCCGGAGGAACTGGAACCCAGGGGGTACTCCGGAGAATTGCGCCTTCATTCTTCTCGGTTGCGAGTCAATCGCGCCAATCTCACAAAAAAACACCACCTGACCAACCTGCGGCTTCACGCCACCGACCCGAATGGTGAAGACCATCACCCCGTAACACTCAAATAGCGGCTCGGGCGCGCTGGCCAGGAAACTGACGTCCAGTGCATCAAACAATTCACGACTCCGCGCTTCGTCTTCCAACGCACCGTGCGCAACTTCACCCGCCTCGATCTGTCGTTTGGCGAGGTCCCCCATCAAGCTCTTTGCACCTTGGATACCCTCAAACTCTCTCAGCATTTCCCGCACCTTGGGCGGCTGGGTGTCGAGGTCTTCCCTGCCTTCCGCAATGTCCAGGATGGTTTTCCCCATCCACTGGGTCTGCACCGCCTGAGCCCAGGCTTGGTCGACGACTCCCCCCGACTTGAAGGATGGCTCTACCTTGAGCTCGTCCAGGGTGACAAATTCGCGACTGACCTTGATGCTCCGCTCGAAAAAGAGACCCCGGAAATCCTCGGGACTGAGTCGCCTTATTTTGGCACCCATGTCGACCTCGGCGGTGGATTTCGAAACTCCGAGAATCCGTCGCGGTTGTCCATCGAGCGTCACGGAAAGGTCGATGCCGACGAAGACACTGTGCGTCTTTGGATCCGCGGGCACCGCGGTCGCTTTCTGCGCCGCCAAAACCGACGAAGCACAAATCCCCACGCACGCCAGCAGACCGCGCATCAATCCTCTCCGGCGCAGAAATAACGAGCGCTCATTCATGGTCTGAGAGATAACTTTTTATCTGCGCAAGATGCCGCAACAGACCCGGAGCCCGATTGATCGCGAGAGCGATTTCCAGATATTCCACGCTTTTCCGATAATGCCGCGCCCGTAATGCCGAGTTGGCCAGCTCGAGGTTTGCGACGTAGGCGTAGTCGCGCTGTTTCGCCGCTTGAGCAAAAGCCAGCTCAGCTCCCGAAAGATCCCCCGCCTCCCCGGCGACGCGCCCAAGCGCGAAGAGCGTTTCCCCATCGAGCGGTTTCAAGGCGAGCAATTCCTCCAGAGCGATCCGCGCCGCGCTCCAGTTTTGCTGGCCACGCCGCACCTCCGCGAGGGTGCGCAAAAAACTCATTCGTGCATCGCCGTTCGGCGGCACGGCGATTTTTTCCAACGCGACCGCCGCTTCATTGGGATGGCCTTCCTCCACCAACGCGCGGACGCGGCCGAGGAGGCGCGACGCTCCTTCCCCTGGCGCGACCCCGTCGAGTTTCCGGTAGATCACTTCTGCTGCGCGGTAGTCGCCGGCATCCGCGTACATGTCTCCTAATTCCATCAGCGCTTCTCCATCCGCGAGCCCGAGGCTGGCCGCGAGTTCCAGCGTCGCGCACGCTTCGGTGCGTCGCCCGGTGGCGGCGAGCAATCCCGCATACATTCTCCAATGGGATTTTTCCTGCGGCTTCAGGCGGACCAGCCGGCGCGTCAGCGGTTCGGCGCGCGCATATTCCCGGTTGTCGATCAGCAAACCCGCCAGCGCGGAGAGCGCCTCGGTGTCGGCGGGATCCACTGTCACCACCTGCATATAGATCAGTTCGGCGGAGAGTGAATTGCCGGCGCGATAATGGGAATAGGCCAGCGTGCTCAACGTCTTCGGATCCCGTTCGCCCAACTCGACCGCACGGGAGAGGCAGCGAACCGCATCGTCGAAGCGGCTGGCGGTGTAGTAGAGCAGCCCCAGATTGCTCCATGCGCGTTGAAATTCCGGGTGTCGCTCGACGGCTTTTCGGTAATGCCCTTCCGCCGGCTCGAACCGATCTTGCGCGGAGTACACGTTGCCCAGGACAAAGGAGAACGCCGGACTCGCCGGCTCGGCGCTGGAGACCATTCCCTCCAGCATCTGCGTCACCAGCTCGGGACTGTCCTTCGCCATCGGAACCACTTTTTCGTAGAGCGTATACTCGTTCTCCGTCATCTGCGGCTCGCGATCCTTCAGGAAACGATACGATTCGTTGATGATCCGCTTGGGATCCAGGGGTGGTGCCTTGGGCTTCGACGCCGCTTCGGAGGTCGCCACCAAGAAGGTCAGGCAGCTCAGCAGAATGAATGTCCGGTGCGTGGCCATGATCAATCGAGCCGCAACGGGCTTCCGCTTCCGTCTTTCACAATGATGGGCAGCTGGACCCACTGTTGCACCGCTTTCTTGTCTTTCCGCGCCGGGCGAAATGTCCAGTCCTGCACCGCCTCGACGGCCAAAGCGTCGACCACAGGGCTGACCGACTGCAGCACCCGAATCTCGTGGGCCAGACCATCGGTGCCCACGACGAACAGCAGCAGCACCCGGCGGGCGGTGGTTCCTCGCAACATGTTCGGGTGAATCTTGGGCGAGACCCGGTTCAACGCCGTCACGGCCCGGTCCACTTCGGTTTTCTCGTACACCCGGCGCGTTTCAAAACCGAGTCCACCCTGGCCGCTCCTCGGACGGAAAGCACCCGGGACCAAATCGGTTTTCAAGGTGACGGTCGGTTCGGCGATTTCTGTCACGAACGCGGCGGCGACGCGGACCTCGTCCGGCAGCGGTGCCTCGACCAGACCAGAAATCAGTTCCAGCGGCACCAGCAGATTGTCCGTTGCCGCCGCCGCAGTTTGGGGCGCCGGCGGAGGCGGAGGCGGTGGTGGGACCACCACCGCCCGCAAGTCCTCCAACACCGGCTCCTCCACCCCATGCGTCGTTCGCTGCGCCTGTGAAAGTCCGAACAGGATCCCGCCGCTCACCAGCACCGCGAAAGCAACACTGGCGGCCCGGGCGCCGAAGCCTTGGTTGTACTCTTCGTCCCCCCGGGAGAGGCGGCCGGTTGAGAGGTTCGCGTTTTTCATGGCGTCTCCGTCTTCGCCGTCGCAAACCGCACCCGCGCAATGCCGGCTCTTCTGGCCTCGGAATAGACCGCGGCAAACGTGGCGTGATTGGCCGCACCGTCGGCCCGGATGATCAGCGCGGGATTCTTGCTGAAAGCCGCCTGCCGCAGCGCGCCACTCACCTGTTCCGGCCGGAGCTCCCGACCGTCGAAATAAATTCGGTTGTCCCGGGAGATCGCGATCAGCAAGGCGTCGGAGTCTGATGCCGCCGCTCCGGCGACATTGGGTTTCTCCACCTCGATCCCGGGATCCTGCACGAAGGCGCTGCTGACCATGAGGAACACCAGCAGCACCATGATGCAGTCCACCATCGGCGTCATGTCGATGTGGGTGTTCTCGTATTTTCGCTGGGTGGTGCCGCGCAACATATCAAATGCTCCGGATAAATTCCCCCTCGAGGCCGACGAGACGCTGCAGTCCCTTTTGCAGCTGCCGGTGAGCGTAATAGAGCACCATCACGGCGGGGATCGCCACCGCGAGGCCGGACTCGGTGCAGATCAAAACTTCCGAGATCCCTTGGGCCAGACCCTCCATTGATTTCTGCCCGCCCCCGCGCGCCAGATTTTCAAAGGTGCCAATCATTCCCGTCACCGTGCCCAGCAGTCCGAGCAACGGCGCCGCGGTGATCATGGCCGCGATCGGAAAACGCTGACGGTAGAACGCCTCTTCCAAATCATCGTTCAACGCGTGGAGCTCGGACCGTGTTCCCGCGGTTGCAAGCGAACCGGCGCTCAACCGCCGCTGGGAGCGATAGAGGAAAAGCAGGAGACCGAAACACCGGCTGTAGAGAAACACGGAGAGTGCGATGATCGGAAACATCACCGGACCTCCCTGTTTCACCAACTCGACGATGGAGTTCATACGAGCGTGGCCCGCGGGTTTAGCCCGACCGTTCGTGCTTCCTCGGCCGCAGCCACGAATTCGGACGCATGCCGGTCCAGCAGCGAAAGCTTCTTCTGGATGTGATGCGCGAGGAAGCCGTGGATCACGAGCGTCGGAATCGCCACGGCCAGCCCCAGCTCCGTTGTCACGAGCACTTCCGAAATGCCCGTCGAAAGTTTCGCGGCGTTCCCGGTGCCGAAGACGGTGATCAACGAAAACGTTTTCACCATGCCCATGACCGTGCCGAGCAAACCGAGCAGCGGTGAAGCGGTGGCGATGACGGTGAGCAGCGGAAGCCGCCGCTCGAAATGCAGGCGTTGTTCCTGGATGAGCGCAATCAAGTGTTCCTCCAGCGCCTCCTTGCTTTTCCCGATATGTTGCAGCCCAACCGAGAATACCTCGCGGGTGATTGACTGCATGGAAGGCACGAGTTGTCCGGCCTGATCGATCTTCCCTTCGGCCACCAAACTGAGAATTGGCCGAACCCGCCGGGGCCCATCCACGCGCAGGTTTCGCGCATCGTTGAGCTTCAGGACGGTGATAACCAGTGAGAGGATGCCGACCGCAATGATCACGTAAGCCACGATTCCCCCCTTATGGACGTGTTCGACAAAGGTGCCCTTGACCTGGCGCAAACGCAGCGCACGCCCGCCACTGGGATCGGTCGGGAGCACACTCGGCCCCGACCCCAACGCAGCCGCATCCGCCGATTTCCAATCGGGCAGAAGGTGGACCACCGGGTAAGGTGCTCCCGCCCGGGTCCGCACAACCCCGGCATCCTCGCCCAGCGGGCCCGAAAAGAAAACTTCCGGTCCGAAGAAGGTGAACATTCCCTCCGTCACCCGATTGCCGCTGTCCGCGAGTGCTTTGCCGGCGAGCCTGCCTCCCCCGAGGGCTCGGCGTGTCCTCGCCAGCGAAAGATCGATCAACTCCAACCCCGCATCTGGATCGCCCGCTGAAGCTGCGCGCTCGAGGCGACCACGGAGCGTTTCGATTTGGCTGGCATAGATGACGCTTTCTCCCGGCAGCAGTCCGCTCTCGAGCACCTTCAAGTTTTCCTGCGCCAGAGTGGACATGTAAGTCAGGGATTGGCCGACCGCCTCGTTTTCCCGCTGCCGACGCGTCCGAAGTCCGTCGGCCTGCGCTCCGAAAGTTTGCAACCGGATGAGTTCAACCTCCAAGGCAACGAGGCGATCTTCCACTTCACGCACCGCGGCTGCGAGCGGAGCCCTTTCCCGGGCCGTCTGCGCCCGCGCCTCCGTCAGCTCGCGGCTCACGCTCTCGATCCGTTTTGCATAATCGAGCGCGGCGAGTTCCAGCGCCTGCTCCAAGGGTTCCGCTCCGAAAGCCGTCACTGCCGACAGAAAAAATCCCGTGACGACCCAGGCTCTCATGTTCAGTTGGCTTTCGCCGACGGCGCTTTCGGGTTGATCGTCACCGGTAACATTACGAAACGCGGCTCCGCTTCATCCCGATGAACCGCAAGGGCGGCGGAAATCTTTTGCACCGCTTCCGGGTGTGGCTCCCAAACCCAGCCTTGGGCGCCGGGCCGGCCGAGATACGCCTGATTGCCGCTCCGGTCCAAGGCGTACGCCTGGGCCAATCCCCAGTACAACACCTCCATCACTTTTTCCTTCGAGCCTTCGAGGCTCAATGCTTCCTCGCTCAAAGTGACCGCCCCATTAAATTGCGCGCAGCGCTCCAGGACCGTGATTACTGAACGCATGCGTTCCGCCAGGCTGAGCGCCTCATCTTCCAAGCTCGCGAAGGCAAACTCCAGCGCCCGGCTTAACCGCGGCGGCAACGAGGCGCGCAACTGCAGGAGTTCCCGACTCACTTGGCGCAACCGCGTCTGGGTTTTTTCCAAACTCGAAACCAGCCCGGCTCCCTTGGTTGCTTCCTGCTCGGCGTCGCGCCGGGCCGTCGCGGTCTGCGCCTCGGCCAGACTCTTTCTTTCCTCCAACAATTTCAGCCGCTCCTGCAGTGCGGGGAGGGTCGCCTGCATGAGATCGCGCTCGTGAGCCCATTCGCTCGCCACGCGGGTTTTCTCCTCTCTCAACCTGGCCCATTCCACCGCGGTGCGATGCACCGACTCAACGGAGTCTGCTGCGCCCGCACCGCTCCCGGACATTAAAAGAACCAATGCGGAAGGTCGGAAAATCTTGCCCAAACGATGGGTCAAGCCCGACGCCATCGCTCTCGATCCCGCGGTGGACACTCCCTCTCTGTTCGCAATCGACGCTGGGGGAGACGCCATGGCGCGGAGCCAAATCGATCGGTAGATTCTGGCAAGCGAATTGGCGGCCCTCCCAGAGGCAGTCCGCGCTTCATTTCCGAAAACGACCACCGCCTTCCAAGGTGGCTTTTTCTAACCGGCCGCATTCTCTTTTGGCGCATGCACCCCTCTGACGCTAGTCTCGGCCGGCGAATTGGAGCAGTCCTGGTCTTAACGATGTTTCTTGTCGCCGCCGGCGGACGCAGCGCCACCGCCCCCTCGGATTTCCCGCTGCGCGAAGTGCGCGAAGCCGACACGGTGATCCGGGATTTCGTTTTTGAGTCGGGCGAAAGACTGCCCGAGCTGCGCATGCATTATTATACGCTCGGCACGCCAAAACGGGATGCGCAGGGCCGGGTCACCAATGCCGTCTTGGTGATGCACGGCACGACGGGGGACGGAACGCAGTTCCTCCAACCGTCGTTTGCCGGTGAACTTTTTGGCCCGGGGCAACCGCTGGATGCCTCAACTCATTTCATCGTGTTGCGGGACAGCATCGGGCACGGCGGTTCGGCCAAACCGAGCGATGGCCTGCGGGCCAGGTTTCCCCGCTACGGCTATCGCGATGTCGTCAACGCCGATTACCGCATGCTCACCGAGGGACTCGGCGTGAATCATTTGAAACTCGTCATGGGCACTTCATCCGGCGGCATGCAGACGTGGCTGTGGGGGGAAATGTACCCCGAGTTCATGCACTCGCTCATGCCGCTGGGCTGCCTCCCGGTGCAGATTTCCGGGCGGAACCGGGTGTGGCGTCGCATGATCAGCGATGCCATCCGCGGCGATACGGATTGGCGGAATGGGAACTACGCCCGGCAGCCGCCTTCGCTGCGACTCGCGGGTCAGGTGGCGTTTTTTATGAGCAGCAATCCGCGGCTGCGCCAGCAGTCCATGCCCACCCTGGCAAAAGCGGATGAAGTGCTGGACGACTTTGTGGCCGGATTCCTGGAGCACGCGGACGCGAATGACATGCTCTACGCCATCGAATCTTCCTACGACTACGACCCGGCACCCATGCTCGAAAAGATTCGCGCCAGATTGGTCGCGATCAACTCCGCCGACGACCTCATCGATCCCCCGGAGCTAGGGATTCTCGAGCGGGAAATCAAACGCGTGCCCCGGGGTCGCTCCGTGATGATCCCGTACGATTCAAATTCTCGCGGCCACGGCTCGCACACCTATCCGCAACTGTGGAAACAGGAACTCTTGAAACTGCTCCGCGAAGTCGAGGCCGACACTCGTAATCCGGGTCGTTAAGGCGTGCGGGGACCAACGCTCGCGCGCGTCAGCTCTTCACCGAAAGATCCCCGGAAAACCTCGTCGCCACCGAACTCCCGGCGAGCGAGCCGAAGCAAGCTCCCGGAAATCGGATCCATCGCGAATAAACGAACCACCGGGGAACGTGCGAGGATCACCATTCTTCACGTCCGGAATCATTCCGCTTTTCTTCGCGGCGAAACGCCACGGAAGCCGACGTGTTGCGGAAGGCGCGGTCAACACGCGCTGCGCGTCCACGCACGGGGCGGACACGGACGAATCGGCGTTGCGAAATGAAGGGAGAAGGGGAATGTTTTCGCGTTCACGGTTTACCCCCTCATCCCATGATCTCACGAAGCGGTGCTTTGGTTTGGCTCTTGGCGGCGGCAAGTTTGACCGCACGCGACGCGGTGCCTCGCGGCGGTTTTTCCGATAACCGGCCTTTTAAAATCTTCCAGACGTCGCCCAGCTCTTATCCGCCGTGGCTCGCGAGCGCCGGCGTGAGGCAGGGGCAGGCTCTCGCGGTGATAAACATCGATGCCGATGGCAAACTCGCCGACTGCCTGGTCATTGCCTACACCGATCCCGATTTTGCCCGCGAAGCGGTCGACGCCGCTCGCGCGTGGGAATATGCACCCGCCTACGAACGCGGTCAGCCCGTAGGCACGCGCACGGAGCTGATGTTCAACTTCGAAGCGCAGGGGATGGTTCTTTCAGTCAGTCCCGCCGACTTGGTGGCAAGTCAGATGAATCGTATCGTCAACCCGCGGATCACTTCGTTTCTCGCCAAGGTTTCCGACTTGGACCAGCCGCTCGCCCCGATCAACCCCGTCAAGCCGCTGCACCCCGGAAAGCTGCTGCAACCGGAGCAGCTCGAGGGAATCGTACGAGTCGATTTCTATGTGGACCAGGAGGGTCGCCCGCGAATGCCGGTGGTGCTGCGCGCTTCCCACGAACTCTTCGCGCGCGCCGTCGTGGACGCGCTGGAGCAATGGAGATTCTCTCCCCCCACCCGCGCCGCTCGTCCGGTCGTCGTGCGCGTCGTCCAGGATTTTGTGTTCAGGCCTGCCTCCTCGTGAGCCGGGCCGATCTCGCGCTGACAAAGTGGGACTGACGTTTCGATTGGTCGCTGCAGGAACAAGATTAGGCCATGCACGAACTCCTATCCGAAGCCTCTTCCCGTGCGATCGTCTATCTGCAGGGACTCGACGCCCGCTCAGTGGCGCCCACGGCCGAAGCCGTCAAAAATGTCGAGGCCTTCCACGAACCGTTGCCCCCCGGGCCGACCGACCCGATGGAAACGCTGCGCCTGCTCGATGAGATCGGTTCGCCGGCGACCTTGGCGACGGCGGGTCCGCGCTTTTTTGGATTCGTGATCGGCGGATCCCTGCCCGTCGCGCTGGCGGCCAACTGGCTCGCGTCAGCCTGGGATCAAAACAGTGCGTTGCATCGCACCACGCCCGGCACCGCCACCCTCGAGCGAGTCGCGCTGCAATGGTTGCTCGATGTTCTGCAACTTCCCCCGGACTGCGGAGGCGCGTTTGTCACGGGCGCGACGGTGGCAAACCTCTGCGCGCTGGCCGCGGCACGACACGCCGTGCTCCAGCGCGTCGGCTGGAATGTTGAAGCCGACGGACTGCCAGGCGCCCCAACGATCACCGTGATTGTCGGTTCAGAAGCGCATCCCTCGGTGACGAAATCGCTGGGCATCCTCGGGCTTGGCCGTAACCGCGTCATCAAAGTTCCGACGGACGCGCAGGGACGGATGCGCGTCGATGCGTTTCCCGCGATCCAGGGGCCGACGATCGTCTGCACGCAGGCGGGAAACGTGAACACCGGGGCCTTTGATCCGATCGAGGAAATCTGCGCGCGCTCTCACGCGGCCGGAGCGTGGGTGCACGTCGACGGCGCTTTTGGGCTTTGGGCAGCCGCGGCTCCTTCCCGCGCGAGCCTCACCGCAGGTGTTCCCGACGCGGACTCTTGGGCGACCGATGCGCATAAATGGCTGAACGTTCCCTACGACAGCGGACTCGCTTTCGTTCGCGAAGCTTCAGCCCTCCGCGCCGCGATGGCGGTGACAGCGGAATATTTGCCGACGGAAAGTGAATTTCGAAATCCCGCAGACTTTGTCCCCGAACTCTCCCGACGCGCCCGGGGGGTGGATGTTTGGGCCGCGTTGCGGACGCTCGGTCGTGCCGGCGTGGCCGAGCTGATCGAGCGCAATTGCACGCAAGCGCGTCGCTTTGCGGAAAAATTGTCGGCCGCCGGATTCGAAATCCTAAACGAGGTGGTGCTCAATCAAGTCCTCGTGAGCTTTGGCGATCCTGACCAAACCAGAAAAGTCATTGATGCAATTCAGCGGGACGGCAGCTGCTGGGCCGGCGTCACCGTCTGGCAGGGCCGGACCGCCATGCGGATCAGCGTGTGTTCGTGGGCGACGACCGACGCAGATATTGAGCTCAGTGCGGACACCATGATCCGCATCGGGCGCCTCGAGCTTTCCCGAACGTGAGGCCAGTCGCGCTGGCTCCGGCCAGCGGCTGATCTACCCGCCGAAAGCATCCGCGCTGCGCTACCTCTCAAGCTGTCTTGCGTGCAGGGCCTGCGGACAGGTTTCCCAACTCCAGTGCCAGCAGGGAACTGCCAGACCGGGTAAGTTACTGTCACTGCGCTTGCGCACCTCGGACCCATCCTCTTCCTCCCACCGCAACGATCCCGAAAAACGGCAGGCGCGACCGTTGAGCTTGGGACGCTTTGCGGCTTACGTCGGCATCACGTGTGCGATCGTGGCGTTGTTTGCGCTGTCCTGGATCCTTCGGGACGTGATGTTAATCGCCTTCGGCTCGCTGGTGTTCGCCATCGCGATCAGGACGATGGCACGCCCGCTCCACCAATACACCCGGTTGCGGGAACCATGGGCGGTGGGGCTCGTCGTCGTGCTACTCGTGGCGCTGCTCGTGGGACTGAGCTGGTTGTTCGGGCACCAGATCGCGCAGCAATTGGAAGGTCTCGAGGAGCGGCTCCCCCGCGCCATCGAGGAAGTGCGCGCCTGGATGGAGGCCCGGCCGGCCGGCAAATTCATCCTGACCCGCATTTCCGGTGCGGCTGAAGGCGGCGGCTCCTCCCTCGCGGGCCTCCAGAAATTTGTGGCGATCGGGGCGACCACCATTGGTCACGCCGTCATCATGTTTTTCGGCGGCGTCTTCATGGCGGCGAATCCAAAGATGTACCTGGACGGGTTCGTTCGCCTTTTCCCGGTGAGCTACCGTCCGAAGCTCCATTCCGCACTGCTCGAGAGCGGAAATGCGCTGCGCCATTGGTTGCTGGGGCAACTCGTCGCGATGACCTGCGTGGGCATCCTCACCGGGGTCGGTCTGCGAATTGCCGGTGCGCCGCTGGCGCTGGTGTTGGGGATCATGGCGGGGCTGCTGAACTTTATTCCGATCCTCGGCCCGGCCCTCGCGTTTGGTCCCGGGGTGTTGGTGGCATTAACCGACAGCCCGCAGACGGCGGCATATGCCGCGATTGTTTATGTGATCGTGCAGCAACTCGAAGGTCACGCGATCACGCCTCTGGCACAGCGCTGGGCAGTAAATCTGCCACCGGCATTGGGTCTGGTGGCCGTGCTCAGCTTTGCCTTGTTGTTCGGATTTTTCGGAGTGCTCTTCGGCATTCCGCTCGCGGTGGTTTTCCTGGTGCTGGTGCGGAAACTCTATATCGAAAACGCGCTCGAGAAGCCGGCCGCCCGGCCGGTCGCAGCTGCGTCGTCCTCGTAACGCGTGGGCAGCGACGGAACCGATTTTGCCCGCGGGCGGAGTTTATTCTTCGTTCGTTTCGGCGGACCTTTGAAGTGATCGGTATTTTCGCGAGACCTCGCCGCTTTCGCCAGCTGCGGTGGGTAAGGCGCACCCGCCTTGTCCAAGGCGATCGAATATGCGCAACAGGCCGAGAAACGTCCGGCCACCTGAAGGCACGCGCATCGCACAAAATAAGCGGTGCTTGGCGACCCCTGTGAACAACCGGTGAATGAAATTACTCGGAAGATATTCACCGATTCCCGCTGCGAGGAAGTTGTGAAGAACAAAAGCTTCAAATCACGCACGCGACCCGCACTGTCTCCCTCGTTCCTTGATAGAACAGTCGCAGCGCAGGGGCCTGAAAAACGCCACTGAGAGCACGACTGGGATAATCCCGGGTGACCGGGGAAAGGTTGGTGGCAGCTGGTGCAACCCTCCCCTCCACATCGCGCAAGCGGTATGAGAGGCAAATCTCACCAGCTCCTCTGCTGGAGTCGTGTCCAGTCAGGTTTCACGAAAACAGGAGCTAGGCGGCAAGGCGCGATTAGAAACCGCGCACGAGTCGAGTCAGGCGTAGGGAAAGTTTCGAGCCCTGCGCCGACGCAGTTACCCCAGAGGGTTTAGGTTGCTACTGTGAAGACCAGAACGCAGCCGCGTTTCCCGGCGGGACGACCCCGCCAAAAGGCCCGATCCGCTTCAGCGGAAAAGGCGCGCAACGGAGACGCGACGGCGCGGAGTGAGCGAGTCCGGCAAGGCTCGTCAACCTCCTCAATGGGGCAGCGTGACAAACCACGCCGCCACACTGCAAAAGCGAAAAGCAACCTGAGAGCTAAGAGGTCAGACCCGTAACGCAGGGCCAACGACCAGCCAAAAGCTGGTGCCGTCCCCGCGGTCACGGTGCCGACGCGAAGTAAGATTGCAGACGTGTCCGCACCACGTCCGGCGCGCCACTCCCGGCAGGGAGTGTCCGAACTGGGCGCAAAGACCTCACTCAAAAGATCCCGGCCGGCAACGGTCAGGACGGTCCCGCCATGAGACCGAAACATCCGCATTGCCGCGGAGAGTGGCGTCGGGAAGCACACAGCCCGCGAAAGCGAGCGCGCCCAATCGTGTGCAACCGGGAAAGAGTGCG
>JBDSSU010000601.1:0-20950 GCA_039928635.1 Opitutaceae bacterium
AAAACCGGAACGCGCGGTGAACGCGTGCAACTCCGCGACGTCGCCCGCCTCGAGCTTGGCGCTTCGCAATACGCCTTGCGCTCGCTGCTGAACAACAAAGCCGCCGTGGCGCTGCCGATCGCGCAACTCCCCGGCTCAAACGCCATCGCCACGTCCGATTCGGTCCGCGCGACCATGACCGAGCTGAAGAAGAATTTCCCCGACGGTCTCGATTACGACATCGTCTACGACCCGACCATCTTCGTGCGCGATTCGATCAAGGCCGTGGTTCACACGCTGCTCGAGGCGATCGCGCTGGTGGTGATCGTGGTGATTCTGTTTCTGCAAACCTGGCGCGCCTCGATCATCCCGCTCGCTGCCGTGCCGGTATCGCTCGTCGGAACTTTTGCCGCGATGCACGCGCTCGGATTCTCGATCAACGCGCTCTCGCTCTTCGGGCTCGTGCTGGCGATCGGCATCGTCGTCGACGACGCCATCGTAGTCGTGGAGAACGTCGAGCGAAACATTGCGCTCGGCAAAACGCCCTTCGAAGCCACCCGGCAGGCGATGCGCGAAGTGACCGGCCCCATCGTGGCAACCGCGCTCGTGCTCTCGGCCGTCTTTATTCCGACCGCGTTCATCACCGGACTCACCGGCCAGTTCTATAAACAGTTCGCGATCACGATCGCGATTTCGACGGTCATCTCCGCGTTCAACTCGCTCACCCTTTCGCCGGCCCTGAGCGCACTGCTCCTGCGCAGCCACCACGCGCCAAAGGATCGCGTCACGAAGATCCTCGATACTTCGCTCGGCTGGCTTTTCCGCCCGTTCAACCGGTTCTTCGAATGGTCGTCGCAGAAATATTCCCGCAGCGTCGCGCGACTCATCCGCTTCAGCGCGTTCTCGGTGATCGTCTACGTGGCGTTGCTCGGGGCGACCGGCTACTTTTTCAAGAGCGTGCCCAGTGGTTTCGTTCCCACGCAGGATAAACAATACCTGATCGCGTTCGCGCAGCTTCCCTCGGCGGCGTCGCTCAACCGCACCGATGCCGTGATTCGCCGAATGAGCGAAATCGCGCTGAAGCACCCAGGCGTGGCCAACGCGATCGAGTTCCCCGGGCTCTCGATCAACGGCTTCACCAACTCGACGAACAGCGGCATCGTCTTCGTCGCGCTCAAACCTTTCGAGGACCGCAAAACCAAGGAACTCTCCGGCCAGGCGATCGCGGCGCAACTCCAACAAGAGTTCGGCGAAATCCAGGACGCCTTCGTCGCGATCTTCCCACCTCCGCCCGTGATGGGCCTCGGCCAAACCGGCGGTTTCAAATTCTATATCGAGGACCGCGCCGACTTGGGCCTCGATGCCCTCTACGGCGCCGCGCAGACGTTGCTCGGCGAAGCATCAAAGCGGCCCGAACTGACGGGCATGTTCTCCAGCTTCACGGTCAACACGCCGCAGCTCGACGCCGAAGTCGACCGCACGAAAGCGAAGGTCCAGGGCGTCCCGCTCCAAAACGTTTTCGAGACGATGCAGATCAACCTCGGGTCGCTCTACGTGAATGATTTCAACCGTTTCGGCCGCACCTACCAGGTCATCGCGCAAGCCGATGCTGAGTTCCGCGATCGTCCGGACGACATCCTCCGGCTGAAAACGCGCAACAGTGCCGGCCAGCTCGTTCCGCTCGGCTCACTCGTCAGCGTCAACGAAAGCTACGGACCGGAACGCGTGATGCGTTACAACGGTTATCCCGCGATCGAAATCACCGGCGCGCCCGCACCCGGCGTCAGCTCGGGTCAGGCGGAGGCGATCATGCAGAAACTCGCCGACCAGCATCTGCCCCAGGGCATCGCGCCTGAATGGACCGAACTCACCTTCCAAAAAATCATCGCGGGCAACGCCGGCCTTTGGGTTTACCCGTTGAGCATCCTCCTCGTTTTCCTCGTGCTCGCCGCGCAGTACGAAAGCTTCCGGCTGCCGTTCGCGGTCATCCTCATCGTGCCGATGGCGCTGTTCTCCGCGATGCTCGGGCTCTGGCTCACGCGCGGTGAGAACAATGTCTTCACGCAGATCGGCCTCATTGTGCTCATCGGTCTCGCGGCGAAGAATGCGATTCTGATCGTCGAGTTCGCGGTGAAACGCCGCGAGGAAGGCGAAGGCATCGTCGAGGCAGCGCTCGATGCCGCACGCCTTCGTCTCCGCCCGATCCTCATGACCTCAATCGCGTTCATCGCCGGCGTATTTCCGTTGGTGGTGAGCACGGGAGCCGGCGCCGAAATGCGCCGCGCCATGGGGATCGCCGTGTTCGCCGGCATGATCGGCGTCACGATCTTCGGCCTCTTCCTGACGCCCGTGTTCTACGTGCTCCTGGAAAAGCTCGGCATGCGTAAACCCGCTCCGGTCATCGCGCCTCCTCCCGCCGCCCCACAGGCAATCTAAATTTCTCTCCGCTCGTTCAACAAACTCAACAATCCATCCTGATTATGTCTCTCATCTCTCAAAAACTCTCCGGCCAAGTCGCCGTTGTTACCGGTGCCTCCAAGGGCATCGGCGCCGCCATCGCCACGCATCTCGCCGGCGCAGGCGCCGCGGTCGTCGTCAACTATTCCTCGAGCCGTGAAGGCGCGGATCGCGTGGTCGCAAAAATCAAAGCCGCCGGCGGCAAAGCCATCGCCGTTCAGGCCGACGTCTCCAAACCAGCGGAGGTCGAGCGCCTGTTCGCCGAAGCCAAATCCACCTTCGGCCGGCTCGACATCCTCGTCAACAACGCCGGCGTCTACGAATTCGTGCCCCTGGCCGACGTCACCGAGGCGATCTTCCACCGCCAGTTCAATCTGAACGTCCTCGGTCTGTTGCTGGCCTCGCAAAAAGCCGCCGCGGCCTTCGACGCCGCTGGCGGAAGCATTATCAACATCAGCTCCATTGTCAGTACCCTGACGCCCCCAGCCAGCTCGGTGTATTCAGCAACCAAGGCCGCGGTCGATGCGATTACCAAGACGCTCGCGAAGGAACTCGGCTCGCGGAAAATCCGCATCAACTCCCTCAGTCCGGGCGGAATCGAAACCGAAGGCACGCACACCGCCGGGATCATCGGCGGCGACTTCGAGAAACAGCTGGTCGCCCAGACGCCGCTCGGGCGCATCGGTCAACCGGACGACGTTGCCCGCGTGGCGCTTTTTCTGGCGTCGGCCGACTCCGGCTGGATCTCCGGCGAAGTGATCGTCGTCGCTGGCGGACACCCGCACTGAACCTATCACCACGGCGGCCACGTCCGGACCAAATTCAACTGCAGCCCCTCCTCATGAAACCGATTTCGTCTCTCCTCGCGGTCACTGCCGCCACCTCTGTTTTCGCGGGCCTTCCCGCTGTCGGGCCCGACTACGTCACGCCGCTGGTCGACGCACCCACCGCCTACCGCGACACCTCTCCGGAAACATCCATCGCGTGGAAAACCGCTGAGCCTTCCGACCGGGCGGTTCGCGGCGAATGGTGGAAACTTTTCGACGACGACACGCTCAGCGACCTCGAGAGCCGTGCGCTCGCCGCGAATCAAGATCTGCGGGCCGCCGCGGCTCGCGTCGATCAAGCGAGAGCCGCTGCCGGGTTTGCCCGCAGTGCCGGTTGGCCACAAGTCGCCGGCAATCCGTCGCTAAACCGTGAACGCACCTCGACGACCACCGACAATGTCTTTCCGAATTCCCTCGCGAACACCTACCGCGCCCCGCTCGTGGCGTCGTGGGAAATCGATCTGTTCGGACGCGTCCGCCGTTTAAGTGAGAGTGCCCGCGCGGAAGCCGATGCGACCGCGGCGACCCTGGAGTCCGTCCGCCTCTCTCTCACCGCGGAAATCGCCGGGAATTATTTTTCGTATCGGGGCGTGGAGCGGGAGCTGGGGTTACTCCGTGATACCGCCGCCCTGCGTCGCCGTGCGCTGGATCTGGTTTCCGCCCGCTTCAGGAGCGGAACCGCGGGAGAATTTGACGTGGTCCGGGCGGAAACGGAACTCGCCACCGCCGAAGCCGAAACCGCCGCGCTCGCGAGCCGCCAGTCCGCGCTCCAGAACGCACTCGCGGTTCTCGTCGGCGAGCCGGCTTCGCGTTTCACGATCGCGGAGGCCGGCCGACCCTTGCTGAATCCGCCGCCGATCCCGGCCGGATTGCCGGCAGAACTCTTGGAGCGGCGCCCCGATATCGCCGCGGCCGAACGCACTCTGGCGGCGGCAAATGCCCGCATCGGTGTGGCGCGAGCGGCGTTCTTCCCCGCGATTTCACTGACCGGCGGCGCCGGTTTCGCCAGCGGTGAGGTCGATCGCCTTTTCAACAGCGACTCTCGCATCTGGTCGGTCGGGCCGAGTCTCTATCTGCCAATTTTCCAAGGCGGCCGAAACCGCGCGAACCTCGAACGGAGTCGGGCCGCCTACGAAGAATCGGTCGCCCAATTCCGCCAGCGTGTGCTCATCGCCTTTCGCGAGGTGCAGGATGCATTGACCGCCACGCGCTTTCTTGAAGAACAGGCCGCGGCTCAGGATCGCGCCCTCACGGCGGCCCGTCGCGCGACTGCCCTCGCGCAGACGCGTTACGATGCAGGATTTGTTGCTTACCTTGAGGTCATCGACGCACAGCGCACTTCGCTCGCGGTGGAACGTGCTTCCGCCCAACTCGCGGCGCTGCGGTTAAACTCCAGCGTCGCCCTCATCAAAGCGCTCGGTGGCGGCTGGAGGAATCCGTCGAGCGTAGCGGTGCTCGCCCAGAAATAACCGGCGCCCGACAAAATACCGCCGCCACGCCTCCGCATCCCAATCACGCCATTTTATTTTTTATGATTCCGACCCTCATCATCCTTGTCCTGCTTGTCGCGCTGACCGCGCTCGACGGTGTAACTTCGGACCGCTCCTAGGCGGTGCTCAGAGCCGCTGTCCCCCAGCAGATGCCTCGATCGCCCGATCCAGCCAACGTGCTTTCGTCGCCGCTTGTTTCGACGTCACCACTTTGTGGATGATCAAACGCTGGTACGACGGCGCTTGGGAGCTGAAGAAGGTCCACGCTGTTTTGTTCGCCTTGAATCGTCGTAGATAAGCGGCGGGTAATTTTTGCGGCTCCCTCTGTTCGAAGGCATAGACTCCGGTCTTCTTCGCGGTGCGTGCGGCGAACGCGGCGACTCCCGCCGCATGCATTTTTCCTGCCTGCGTGAGGCGATCGACATGAGCCACGTTGAGGTTGCTCCAGATGCTGCCGGTTCTTCGCGCGGTAAACCGGTGGGAATAGCTGTCGGCGCCGATCTTCCGCACAATGCCGTCGATCCAACCGAAGCACAGGGCTTCGTCGACCGCTTCCATGTAAGTCATCCCGCCCTTTCCGGACTTCTTCGTGTGAAATGCGACGTGAAGCTCTTTCGCGTTCGCGTGGTGTTCCTCGAGTCAGCGGCGAAAATCGGTCGCGTACGCGAAGTGAACGGCCATCACGATAGACGCTCCTCGGATTTTTCCCGCGTTTGAAACGGATCAATCATCGAGATCGATTTGCCTTCACCGAATTCGATCTGATCCCAGTCGATTTCGTAGGTCGCGTTTTTCTGGGAAGCCAGTTGGCGAAGAAGGGTGCTCCGCCAGCCGGCACGCGTGTCGATCGGGCCTTGCGACAACGCCAAAGCGTCGTCGACGCCGGAAGCCCACGGCCCATCACGATTCGCCAGGGCGAGGCCGAGGCTGCGGGTCGGATCGATGTGATGGTATTCGAGATCCTGCGCCTCGAGCCACGGGTTACCCCACTCCAGTCGCTCACTTTCGCGAAAGGCTTCAAGCAGGTGCAACTTTGTCACCCAATCGACCAATCCCACCAGCGTGCTCGCCTCGCCAGCCAGTCCGGTTTCCACGGTCTTCCAGAGCCCAAGGATCGCGTCGGTTTCAGCGTCGCGCCCGCCGAATCGTTGCAGAGCTCTTTCGCGAAACTGACTCAGCAGCTCCACCGCATCGGCTTCCCTTCCCGTTTCCAGTTGCACCTTCCAAGGCGCCTGCGGCTGGTGCGAAAGCGCCCGCAGGGTGCCGACCGCATCCCCGAGCGCGACGGGTGGCAGGTCGTCCGCTTCGAGCAGATCGAGGACGAGGCGGGTCGCGCCCAGTTTCAAAAACAGCGCCGAGGGCAACACGTGCGTGTCGCCGTGAATCAAATGCAGCCGCCGGTATTTCCGGGGATCGGCCAGCGGTTCGTCGCGGGTGTTGATGATCGCCCGGTTGTGCTGCACCCACTCGAAGAAATCATTCTCGATGAAATCCGCGCGCTGGCTGATCTGAAAATGGGAGGTTCGTTCCTCCACGTCACTCGCCAGCTTCACTCCGCCCACCCGACCACTGCCGGTGAAGAGGATTCGCAGCGTCAGGAAGGCCAGGAGACTCAACAGATTTTTGTTCGTCAGCGGAGCCGCACGCAGCAGGGAAAAGTTCTCGTGGCAACCGAAGGTCGCCCCGGAGTAGTGATCGATGTTGTTGCGAAAGAAATTAACTTTGCCGTCCAGCCCGAGCGCGGTGACGGCCTCCAGCAACAGCCGGTCCCCCGCCCGATCATAGCGCACCACATCGGTGACGGTCGCGCACTCGGGGGTGCAGTATTCGATGTGTCCCATATCGATGTAGACCCGGCCTCCGTTGAACAGGAAACCGCCGTTGCCGGGCGGTTCGTCCCAGCCGCGATCGTGGCGATCGACCAGCCCGTAACGATTCTGTTCGAAGAGCCAGTCACGAATCTGCGAAATCGCCCGCGCGCTCACATGCTCGAGCAAGCACCCGTATTCGGTTTCCAAGCCGATGATCCGGGGAGTGCTGCGTGCGGCCTTCGATCGCGTCATGCGGAAAGCGTGAAGCGAGTTCGACGTTTCGCCAGTCGACTCAAGACGTTATTGCACCGTGAAAGCAGGGAAGCGGAGAGTGCGTCTTTTCACGGAAACCGATCGGCGGGTGGACGCCTCGCCGCCGTCCGCCATCCCGAATGCGAAATCGCGGTCGTCGTTAGGCGAGTTCCGAGGACGCGAGTGGGCGGTAACGCACCCGGCCGCTGCTCCTCCGTTCGAGCAGCGCCGTCTCGATAATCCGATTTTCCACCGCAAAAGGAGTAGCGACGATTGAAGCCGGCTCGGGCGCGGCGAACGGTTTCCCGGTCGTCAGCGCGCGCCACGCCGCCAGGGCGATGCGGCCGACCTGTTTCAGCGGAGGTTGGCTTTTCAACTGCTCGCGCAACCACTCGGTTGCAGCTGCTTCGTCCGCCGCCGTGGTATGCGCCACCGCGACACCATGCGTCTCGAAACGATAAGTCCCATCGAAATTCACACGTGCGAGAACATCGTCGCGCTCCGTGGGTCCGACCTCGGCAAAGATACTTTCCACGATCAAAGGAGCCGAAAAAATTTGCTCGAAGCCCACCTTCAACGCCGGTCCCAGCGCAAAGTTGAGCAGCCGGCGCAACGTCACGTCCTCGGGATCCCGCGTGAAACCTTCTTGGTGCGCCGCCTGGATGATCGTCTGCCGGATTTTCTCGATATCCACGGGATGGCCCAACGCCGCCAGCGCCTGGCGGTCGTAAATTTCAAAGACCTTCGATTGCCCCGTTCCCACGCCGAGCAGAAAAATCCCCTCCGGTCGTGACAGCGCGAAGACGGGCGTCGCACCCTTCAGCTGATCGCGAATGTATTCCCGGCGATTCGCGATCGCGTCGAGCCACCGATACGGTTCGTCGGTACTCACAAGGTCGTCTCCTTCCAGAACGCCGCCTGGTCCGTCACCGACAGCGTCCGCACTCCGGAGCCGTTGAGCAGTTTGATGGTGGCAAAATCGTTGCGCAGCGGATCGACGCCACCGGTCGCGGTATCGAACTCCGCCGCGGTCATCAGTAACCGGTTCGCCAGCACGACGGCTTGCGCCAGCGTCATCTCCGCCGGCTTCGGATGGCCCCATTGCTCGAGGAAATGCAGCACACTCTTGATGCTCCCGGATCCGGATCCCGAACCGGCGTACGCGACGCCTTCGAATTGTGCGCCCAACGGATCGTAGAAAAAGATCGAAGGCCGCTCGGTCGCAGGATCAAGCCCGGCGAAGATCGGTGCGACCGTACCGAAGCCCTGCAGCGTGGCGGGAAGGTTTTCGTGCAGCAGCCGGGAGAGAGCGCGCATCTTGGCGGCGAGGCTCATCGGTTGAAGCTGACTCCTTCGATAAAAATCGAAGGCGGTCTGCAACGTGCGCGCCATCTCGATCGCGATCGAGGGACTGCCCGCGATTGCCATGAGCGAATGACGGTCGAGCTCGAGGATTTTTTCCGTGCGATCGGAAAAGACGAGATTGCCAGCCGTGGCGCGGTGATCGCCCGCGACAATCACTCCATCGCTGTAGTGAAACGCGAAAACCGTCGTGGCTTCGAGCCGCGCGGTCGCGGCGTGGTTTTCGCCGCGCGCCGACGCGAACGCGCTTTTCGGGAGCAGCGTCAGAAAATCGCCGTCGCCGTTCACTGGCCGGTGCGTTGGCGGTAACGCTTCGCCTGCTCTGGATCGACCTTGCGCATGCGCTTCAGCAAATCGTCGGTGTTTGGCTTCTCCACTTTCGGCTCTTTCGGTCCATCACCACCGCCCCCGCCGGGAGCAGGAATGACCGGACGAGGTTTCTGGATTTGATCAGGCACGTTGGGAATCTGCGGTTGAGTTTGTCGAAATGAGATCGGGCGGAGCACCGTCTCGGCTTGGTTGAGGATGACCGTGGTTGGCTACGCGGTTTTTGCAAACGGCAGCACGAGCAAATCAGCCGGCGTCCGCGCCTCGGCAATGGCGGCGCGGCCCAGCGCAATCTTTTCGGGAGTGAATACGTCGCGCAGATCGACTTCCACCCGGGTTTTGCCGTCCTTCAAGCGCACGCCGTCCCACTGCGCGGATTCGACGTCAGCACCGAATTTTTCGATGCAACCACCGCGTAACGCGGCGCGGGTATTCGGCGGCCGCAACGGCAGGCCATAAATGTTTTCCCGCGCGAACGGCAGACGAAAGGCGCCGCTCTCCAGCAGGCCGTAAAACAAACCCTGCGCCGGATCCATCAAGTGGTAGGACAGGTCGAGACTGCGGAGCCACGGGTCGTCTGGCGCAATCCCTTCGCTGGCGCGAAATTGCTCGATCAGCCGGTGTTTCGCCGACCAATCCACCCGATCGCTCGTCGAGAGCGGATCGCGTTCCAAGTCGCGCAGGACCTCGTCCCACGCGGTCAGTAAAGCACCCCACTCCGCATCGACCGGCGGCGCGAACTCCTTCACGAGTTCGAGGTAAGTACGCTGGATTTCGATCGCGGTTGTCGCGCGACCGCCGGCGGTTTTCACGCGCCATTTCCATTCCCGGTCGCGGGAGATCGCGGGCAGGGCCGCCAGAGGATCGGCGAGACGCGGGATCCGTTCCCGTGGCACACCGTTCGCCAGCGCCTGTAAAACCAGGGCGGCCGTTCCCACCTTCAGATAGGTCGCGAACGGCGAGAGATTCGCGTCGCCAATGATGACGTGAAACCGCCGGTACTTCTGCGGATCCGCGTGGGGTTCGTCGCGCGTGTTCACGAGCGGACGGCGTTGCATCGTGTCGACGCTCTGCAGCTCGGTGAAAAAATCGCTGCGTTGCGCGAGTTGGAAACCCGGCTGCATGAAACGATCCTCTTCCTCCCAACCGTATTTTCCGGCGCCGCAAAATATTTGCCGCGTAACCAGAAACGACTGCATGCCGTCGGCCAGCCGGTCCCACGCGAGGGAACGCGGCAGGAGATAATTCTCGTGGCATCCGTAGCTGTGACCCCGGAAGTCCGTGTTGTTTTTGTAGAGAAGAACGGGGTTGCCGGATTGCTCGCCAATCGCGCGCGCACAATCGATGAGCAACGCGTCACCGGAAGCGTCCTGCTCCACGATCTCCTGCAACGTGCCGCATTCCGGCGTGCAATACTCGGGGTGAGCGTGGTCGTTGTAGAAGCGCGCGCCGTTACGCAGCACGAGGTCGCTTTTGATTTCTGAAAAGCTCAGCGGCCGGCTCGCGTCCTGCGCGAAGTAGTTCGCCTCGTCGGTGTCCTGCCGGAGTGCGTCCACGCGAAACCCGCGGGCGTCCTGATGGGGATCTTCGTGCCGGTAATCCCAGCGCTGGCGGACGCCGGGCGCCGTGGCGCTCCGCACGAGCGCGATGGACTCCGCCACCACATCGATGTCGCCTGCTGCCGTTTCCCGGGTGATTCCGATCTCAGTCTCAAGGCCGAATTGGATCTGCATGGGGGAACGTGCGCTGGAACTCAGACGATCCTAGCCACAGAGGGCACAGAGCTCGGACACAGAGAACACAGAGAAAAACACCTGCTCGATTGCTCTGTGCACTCTGTGTCCGAACTCTGTGTTCTCTGTGGCAAATGCTTTTGAATCACCGTCGATTAAATCGCGGTGCCGCTGGGCCGAGCGTCTTTTGCGACGGCGCGATAGGGAGAGAGCCGAACGACATTTTCCGGATCGAAATCCGTCAGCTTCAGCCAATCCTCCGTAATATCGTTTGGCGGGAACACGTCGTTCTCGCGGTATTCCTTCGCGAGGGCGTCCAGGAGATCGCGACGCGTGATCGGCGACTCTTGCTTTTCCGCGATCGAGCGGACAATCGCATATTCCTTCGCGCGCTCGATGATGGCGGCAATGATCGCACCGCTCGCCAGATCACCGCGGTAAAGATGTTCGCGGCGTCCGCTCCGGTAGCTGACCTCAAGGAAACGATTTTCGTCCGTCTTCGCGTAATGGGCCTTCGTCACCAACTCGATGAGATCGGCGCGCGGTTCAGCGAGTGGCAGATCGTCGGTCAGATAGATTCCGTAGATTTCCTTGGCGGCCGCCTCGTCCGGACGGCGCACGCGAATCTTCCGATCAATGCGGCCGGGGCGTAAAATCGCGGGGTCAATTAAGTCGGCGCGATTCGAGGCGAGAATGACCACCACGTTTTTCAACGCTTCGAGTCCATCCATTTCGGTACAGAACATCGGTACGAGCGTGGACAGAATGTTCGACCCCCCGCGCGACGCGTGGCGGGTGCCGAGCACTGATTCGGCCTCGTCGATGAAAAGAAACGCGAGATGCCCTTCCGCAGCTTTCTCGCGACATTGCGCGAACAGATCACGTACCTGCCGCTCGGATTCGCCCAGCCACATGTTCAGGATTTCCGGCCCTTTGATGCTGAGGAAGAACTCGGGATGATCGACGCCGGTCGCCTCGCGGATTTGCATCCGGAGATTATGGGCCGTCGCCTTGCCGAGCAGGGTCTTGCCACAGCCGGGAGGCCCGTGGAGCAGGAAGCCCTTCGGCACGCTGTGCTTGAAACGCTTGAAGAGCTCCGTGTGCAGCAGCGGCAGCTCGATCGAGTCGCGAATCGCCCGCACCGCTTCCTCCTGTCCCCCGATCGCGCTCCACGGCAGCGGCGTGATATTGGCGAGCGTTCGATCGAGACGCTTGCCCATGCCGATGATTTCAACGGCCACGCGCTGATTCGCGTCGAGCCGCACTTCGGTGCCGGCTTTCACTTTTTCTTTTCCGATCTCGGCGGATCGCACCACGACCGTGTCGGAAATCCCCGCTTCCTGCCCGACCCGCAAACGTCCGTCCGTGAGTACTTCCGCGATTTTCACGACGGGACCACTCCGGTCCAAGCCAAACGAATCCGTCACGGCGAACGCTTCGTTCAGCAACACGCGCGTGCCAGCGGCGAGTTCCGCCTCCGGCAAATCGGGATCGACGTTGCACACGTAGTCCGTCCCTCCGACGCAAACCAAGCCGCGATCCTCGCCCACTCGGTGGATCAGGGTTCCGAGCCGCAGCGCTGGCGCGCGGAGTTTCTCCACTGCGGTGGTGAGTTTCTCGATGGCGCCGCGCGCCTCATCCTGCACTTCCTCCAACTCGGCGACGCGATCGCGCAGCAACCGGAGGTCCTGCCCATCCACGCCGATATACTGCAGGCGCATCCGCACGACGTCGCACAATTGGAGCGCGGAGAGATGTTCGATTTCCGCCGGCGTTAACGGTCCCAAATCCGCCTCGCTGGGTGGGCCAGCCTTCCTGGGTTTCCTGTCTCCTTCGTCCCCTCGTTTCTCCGGTCGTGGCATCGCGCACCAATGCACAGCGCCTGCGTCGTGGCAAATTTCAGCAACCCGCCCGCCGCTTCATCTTCCCCTGCGCACAAAGCGGGCTTTCAGACACTTGTGGCTCAGACTTCCGGGTGGAGACAACGGATGTGAGCCACCGCCGTGTTCACGGCCGACGCTCTCGCCTCGGCAATGTTGCCTCCGAGAGGCGCAACAAACTGTTTCCGACAAACCGGACACCAAGCCACCACGCGGATCTCTGCGCCCCGCGCTTCCTCCTCCACCGGGATCGTTTCGATCAGTTCTCCGGCGGTTTTCTTCATCCCCAGTTGGACGTCGGGATTGAGCGAAAAGGTCCCGCGGAAACCCCGGCGAATGTATCCGGGATAGGATGATATCCGGTGGTTCGCCGCTCCGGGACGTTAATCGGTCCGTCCTATCCCGCCCCACTCCCGCTGCTCACTTGCGGAAGGGCATGAAGGTTTTCGGTCTGCCGCTTTCGGGTTCGGAGCATCGAGATCACACCGACCAGATCGTTTAACCGCCGGGCGGGTTCCGCCTGCACGGGGAGCTTCGTCGTCTCCTTCAACAGGAAGGCCATTGACGACGTGAAGAGCTTTGAGCCGGACAGCATCTCGTTCACGGCAGCCCGTACCCTCGGTTTTACATACCCCCAATCCAGCGCCAGAAAATCGGCGGTGGCTCGTCGGCACTCACTTTCGAGATGATCGATGTTCTCGCTCATACGGAAAGTAGACCGACCGTAAGCGGCGAAAACAGTTCGAGAGTAAAGACATCTATAGGCCCGTTCTGACGTATCTTAACGGGTTACTTCGGCCGGTTCCCGATTGGTGCGAAGCGATTTCCCGCGGCCCGATGCGACAAGGAAACGCGCACCAGGTCGACGGTTCAAAAAAAGATTTCTGTCCGCACTCTCCGACGTCTCGCTCGCTCCGGAAAGTCGTCCGGAATCCGAAGACGCCTGGCGTTGAACTCGCGCAAATTCGCACCCGTGTTGCTCGAAAACGCACCTTTGTGGCCTCGCCTCAGTGGATGAATTCGCGCTCTTCAGCCGCGCGCTGAACGATGCGGACATCCGCACGCTCTACCTTGAGGGCAAACCCCAGCCCGATCCCTGAAACCGCTCACCTTGCCCAATGGACGATGTCCAACAAGAGCCCTTATCTCCTCGCCTCCTCAACTCGGTTCAACCCTGCAAAATCCGGGCTGCGCAAGAGCGATGTCATTCTCTCAATCAACGCAGCACCCACCGTCGACGTTGCCGCGCTGCTGTCGCAGGGAGCCGCTCCCGCACCAGGCCGCCCGGTCGGCGTGGGAATTTCGCGCGGGCAAAAAGCCCAAATCCTCACGTGGAGCGCCGCGCCCTGACTCCGGCTCACCATCCATCCGCCGGTGTTTCTTCCTCCATCTTCACCCTCGTCCATTCTCCCCCTGATCTCCCCGGCCACATGCGGCCGATTCAGAACATCCCTTTTCTCGTCGGTAAAACCAATAACCTCCCCGGCTCCAGAGCCGATCTCCACCCATGAATGTTAGAATAAAAAGCATCGTTGCCCTGTTCGCCGTTTCCACGTTTTCACTGTCCGCTCACGCGGCGGATGCGAAGGAAAATGTCGCCAGCGCCATCAAGGCGTTGAAGGAAAAAGGCAGTTACAGCTGGAGCACATCCACCGAGATGGCCGGCGGCCAGTTCCCCGGCACCACCTCGAAAGGGAAAACCGACAAGGACGGTTTCGCTCTGATCTCCCGCGAGGGGCAAAATGGCGAAATTCAAACCGCCATGAAAGGCGACAAACGCGTCACCAAAATGGACGACGGTTGGAAGACGCCGGAAGAAATGCAGGCGGCCGGTGGCGGCGGACGCGGCCGCGGAGGTTTTGGCGGCGGCTTCGGCGGCGTACAGGCCCTTCCCTCGGACGAAGCCGAGGCGCTGTTGAAAGATATCAAAGAGATGAAGGCCGGCGACGGCGGCCTCTACACCGCTGAACTCAGCGAACAGGGAGCCAAAGACCGCGCCGGCTTTGGCGGGCGGGGACGCGGCGGTCGTGCCGGAGGCGCGGGTGGTTTCACTCCTCCCGAACCGAAAGACGCCAAAGGCACGGTCAAGTTCTGGGTGAAGGACGGCGTGTTGATCAAATATGAACTCACCACCTCGGCGAAAATGACGTTCCAAGATCAGGAGATGGATATCGGCCGCACCAACACCACCGAAATCAGCAACGTCGGTTCCACCAAGGCGGACGTGCCGGAGGACGCGAAAAAGAAGCTCCAGTAAGAACGGCGCGATCCGTTGCGGCGCGTGCACCATGGATCGAACAAGACGGCCGGTCGCCCACTCCTGCGGCGACCGGCCACCACCCGCATTCTTCTTATCAGTACCGATGATCTACGCCCAACGATCAAGGCCCTGCTTCGCAGCTCTGCTGGCCGGGGTGCTCGCGTTGGGGCTCACCGGTTGTGCGACACCGCGGGCCGCACCGAAAGATTCGCTGCCGGCCTTCGCGGAGGGCACGCGCATTCTTTTCCAAGGCGACTCCATCACGGATGGCAATCGCGGCCGAAACACCGACCCCAATCATATTCTTGGTCACGGTTACCAGGCGTTGATCGCCTCGCGTTACAGCGCGGACCTGCCGGAGCGCCATCTGCTTTTCATGAACCGCGGCATCAGCGGCAACCGGGTGTCGAACCTGGCCCGCCGCTGGCAGACCGACACGATCGACCTCAAACCCGATCTGCTGAGCATTCTGATCGGCGTGAACGATCTCGGCTCCGGCGTGACGGCGGAACAATACGAGCAGGAGTACGACCAACTCCTCTCGGACACGCTGAAAGCGCTCCCCAACGTGCGGCTCGTCCTCGCGGAGCCGTTTGGCCTTCCCGTCGGCGGCAAGAAAACCAACTGGGAAAAATACCGCGCCGATCTCGCGACGCGCCTCGCGATCGTGGTGAAGCTCGGCGAGAAATACCACGCGCCCGTCGTGCATTATCAAAAGCTGTTCGAAGATGCCGTCGCCCGCGCGCCCGCGGAATACTGGATTTGGGACGGTGTCCATCCGACCTATGCCGGCCATCAGTTGATGGCCGACGAATGGGTTCGCACCGTGCGCGCCTCCTGGCCGGCGAAGTAAACATGGTCTGCATCTCTCACGCGCCGCCTGACTCCCCTCTCCAAACCAAGTTTGTCACGTAAATACGTGACAAACTCCCGCTGCGCTTCCGCGGCCACCGGCAACTGCCACCCACGCCTCTCGGTCCTTCAAACCACCATTTTAAACCCTCCCCTTCGATGCAGCGCACCTCCATCCCGTCGCGACTTCCCCCCACCCCACGTGCTTCGTAATCCTCACTCTATGTTAACTCCCTCCCTCCGTTCCCCGTCCCTTCATCGTGGCTTCGTCCGGCGGCTCGCCGCGACCAGCCTCGGCTTGGCCATTCTGGCCGCGACGAGCGTCGCTCAGGAAACCAATCGAGCGGCTGCGCCTGCTGCACCGGCCGCGGCAGTGGCGACCGCTGCTGTCGCGCCGCACACCGTGCCCGAGCGGACATTCATCAATCATTTCCTGCCCACGCCGATCATCGGAAAGCTCGTATCGGAGATCTGGGGCGCACCAGGCGTGTTCCCCCGCGACCCGAAAAACGGACTGGAAGACCCGACCAACAAACAATTTTCCTACTGGGACGGCCAGATCATCAAGGGCAAGGATGGCAAGTATCACATGTTCTCGAGCCGCTGGGATCAGGCGCTCGGGCACAACGGCTGGCGCAACTCCCTCGCCGTGCACACGGTCTCCGACAACGTTTTCGGTCCCTACGAGGACAAAGGCCTGATGTGGCCGGACGACATGGGCGGCAAAGGCCACAACGTCACGGCGCTCGTACTGCCCAATGACGAAGGCTATGCCGTGATCGTGAGCGAGACGCGTCCGGCCCCGGTCGCGTACGTTTCAAAATCGCTGGACGGTCCGTGGGAGCTGAAAGGCACGCTGCAAGGCGTGCAGAACTCGAACATCAGCATCATGGTGCGACCCGACGGCGACTTCCAAATCGTGCCGCGCAACGGCAATGTGTACCTCTCGAAAAAGGCGGACGGCATTCTCGGGCCCTATAAGAACATGACCAACGGCACGGTCTTCCCGCGGGGGCCGCAGTATCCGAACATGGAAGACCCGTGCGTCTTCTTCGCGGGTGGGCTCTATCACATCGTGGTGAATTCCTGGAGCACGCGTAAAGCCTACCATCTCACCTCGCAGGACGGCATCACGAACTGGGTCAACCACGGCCTCGCCTACGATCCGCGCAAGGACTTCGTGCGGTATACGGATGGGACCGTGAACAACTGGGACAAGATGGAGCGCTTCGGCGTCCTCGTGGAGAACGGCGCCGTTACCGCCGTGAGTTTGTCCGTCCTCGACGTCGAAAAGAATCAGGAACGCGGCAACGATACGCACGGCAGCAAGATCGTGGTCATTCCCTTCGAAGGAACGCGTCTGAATCGCGACATGGATAAGTACTATGCCAGCGCCGCGGCGGCAGCGGCCGTTCCGCCCGCTGCGGCTCCCGCGGCGAAATAATTCCTCCGCGTCACCAAATTTAACCCCACCCCTCCCCTCCCTCCATGAAAATCCGGTTCTCCCTTCTCCTCCTCTTTCTCGCGGTGTTCAGAGCGTCGATTTTCGCCGCGCCGGTGCGCGTGTTGATTGTGGATGGTTTCAGCAATCACGATTGGAAACAGACCACGGCGCTGATCCGGGGAATCATCGAGCCGACGAAGCTCTTTGAGGTCTCCGTCTCCACCGCGCCGCCGAAGAAAGATGCACCCGGCTGGGACACGTGGCGCCCGAAGTTCGGCGACTACGATGTGGTGATCCAAAACTGCAATGACATCGGCGGCGGCCCGGCCTGGCCTCGCGAGGTGCAGCTGGCGTTTGAAGAATTCGTCGCGAAGGGCGGGGGCGTTTACGTCTGGCATTCAGGCAACAACGCGTTTCCCGACTGGCCGGTTTACAACGACATGCTCGGCCTCGGCTGGCGCAAAAAAGATTTCGGCATCGCGCTGGCCATCGATGACCAGGAACAGCTGGTGCGCATCCCGGCGGGTGAAGGCAGCGACACGGGGCACGGCGCCCGCGTTGACACCGTGGTGAAGCGACTGGGCGAGCATCCGATTCACGCCGGTCTGCCGCGCGCGTGGCTCACGCCGGACATCGAAGTTTATCACCATGCCCGCGGTCCCGCGAAGAATCTTCAGGTGCTGTCGTATGGCTTCGACCCGCGCACGCAAAAAAACTGGCCGCTCGAGTGGGTCGTCACTCACGGGCGGGGCCGGGTGTACACGTCCACCTTCGGCCATGTGTGGAAAGACGATCTCGTCCAGCCGTCGCGGATGCGCTGTGCCGGGGTGCAGACGGTCGCGATCCGCGCGCTGCTATGGCTCGCGCGCCGCGACGTGTCGTTGCCGGTTCCAGCCGACTTTCCGACGGCGACCACGATGTCGGTGCGCGGCGAGATTCCGGTGCGACTCACGCCGCCGCCCGGGCCGTGAAGGAGTGCAACCAAACCGTGAGAGCTGCCCCGCCTGGTTCGCAACGACGCGAAAACCCGGAAGGCGCGTAATCCGCCTTCCGGGGTGAGGTGCGGGAGGAAAGCGGCTAGTTCTTCAGGAACTTCGATTTTTCGATCACGTATTTGCCGATCGTTTTTCCCTGCTCGAGACCGACGGTGCACGCGCGGCGGAAGTGAATTCCCACCAGCATGCGCGAATAAGCGTTCTCGGCCGCGGCTTCCGCCACGCTCCCAAAGTGACGGGTGGCCGCCGACAGTTCGGAAAACGTTGACGACGTGTGCTCGAACGCTCCGTCGCCCAGCAAGGCAATGATCACTTCCGACGCCGCGCCGCCTGCGGCAGCATGCGCCGAGGGATAGTCAGGGACCGGCGGCGTGATGAACGCGGGCTCCCACGCAGCATCCTGCTTGGTGAGGGGATTTCCGTCCGTGTCCGCGGCATGGATCGCGGTGACGGGCCGCCAGAAGTTGTAGTGGAACTTCGAATCCAAGGAAGCGGAGTAGGCGTCCGAAATCGCCGCGTTCAACGCCGCAAACAAGCGCGCGTGTTCGAGCAGCGATTTTCCGGCGGCGAGACCGCGCGCAATCTGGTTCCACGCGAAGGAGGAGTTTTCGTACCAGTAGAACGCGATGGCCGTTTGGTCTTCGGTTCGGCCGACGGACCCGGCTTTGCCGAGCACGGCGATTTCGTTGACGTCCATCGCGTATTCCAGGCTGGCGAGTGAGGCATACGGCGTCGGAGCGCGGAACTGCGCCGAGGTTTTTAGCGTGAAGGTCTTGAGCGAAGCCCAGCCCGCGCCCGCGACCCCCGCCGGCGGGATCGGTTGGAAGTCACCGGGATTCGATCCGGGAGTATAAGGAGCGAGCAAGGCCGCGAACGGATCCTCGCTTGAACGCGTCGCAAGCATGGCGGCGGCAGCGGCTTGACCGATCGCGATCCCGTTAGCCTTGGCGGGGCCGTCGGGAATCGCCGCCAATTCAGCCGCATAGATCGAATTGAAGAGTCCGCCGGCCGGGGGAAGGAAACCGAACTGCACGACGAGCACGTCGTGCGCTGCAGCGGCGACGGCCGCGTCAACGTTCGTGTCGTTCACGTTGCCCGGCTTCAGGGCGGTCTTCACCGCATCGAGAATTGCGATATGGGTCATCGCGTAAACGCGGACTTCCAGGAAGGGCGGCAGGCCGGGCGGAGCGTCGACTGTCAAGTTGCGGGAGAAGTCGGTAATCGCGCTGTTCCAGCGCTCGACACTGTCGGCGGCGGAGAGCGAAACGGCGGCAGTGGCGAGAAGCGTCACGGCAGCGATGGCCGCGCGGAGGAGATGGAGGGTGGCTTTCATGGACCTTGGATCGGAGACGCCCCGGCTGAGGAGAGTGCAGGCGTCGCTCACCGGGATTGAAAGCGGGCCCGACGAACCTTAACGAATCCGCGGAAAAAAGTTACAGGAGGGCCACCGGAGGCCCTGCCTCGGATTTTTACCGTGATCGGCCCGGCCGGCTTCCCCCGCACGTGTCGAGCTGCGACTTCCCCGACGGAGGCTACGCGCGTGAGGGTCCGCTCCGCCGAACGCGTCGTTGGGTAAGCACCGCGCTTGCACTCGGGCGGCACTCCCCATTTTTTCGCGGGCCTATGGCGCATACCCCTCTCGCGAACCAAATTCGAAATTTTGTGTCCGCCCATGCCCGGATCGAATCCGGCGCGACGCACGGTCAAGCTTCCCTGGCAGAGCGCGGGACCGCCCTGACCCGCCGCGGCTTCGTGCAACGTGCGGGCGTCGCAATGGCCGCGCTCGCCGCCGCCCCTCTCCTCAACGCCGCCAAGAGCAAGCCGCGCGCAAAAGTGGTGGTGGTGGGTGCGGGCCTTGCCGGCCTGACCTGCGCCTATCGCCTCAAGCAGGCGGGGCTCGACGCCACCGTTTACGAAGCGAACACGCGCTTGGGCGGGCGTTGCTGGACCCGACGCAACGATTTCCTCGACGGGCAAACCGCCGAGCACGGTGGCGAGCTGATTGATCAGGGACACACCAGCATCCGGCACCTCGCGCAGGAGCTGCGACTCCCGTTGGACAATCTGCTCGCTGCCGAACCAAACGGGACCGAGGCATTCTTTTATTTTAACGGCGAAAAATATCCCTATCGCGACGCGACGCGGGATCTGAAGGCGATCTGGCAGAAGCTTCATCGCGACCTCTCGGCGGCCGGCTACCCCACTCTCTATTACCAGTCCACCCCGCGGGGCCGGCAACTGGACCACCTGTCCATCACGGACTGGATCAACGAGACGGTGCCGGGGGGCACGCAATCGCGTTTGGGACGACTCCTGAGCGTCGCCTACACCATCGAATATGGGGCCGAGTGCGATCAGCAGAGCGCGTTGAGCCTGCTCTACCTGCTCGGCTACAACAGCCCCGGACAATTCAGCATCTTCGGCGCCTCCAACGAAAAATACCGCGTACGGGGCGGCAACGATCAGATCGTTTCCGCCCTCACCGGGCCCTTGAGCGCTCAGATTTACACCGGCATGCCCCTCGTCGCGGTGCGCCGGACCGCGGCGGGAACTTATGCCCTCACGTTTCAAAACGGCGGATCAATTTTCGAAGTGCCGGCCGACAAAGTGGTGCTCGCGCTCCCCTTCTCCATTCTGCGCACGGCGGTTGATCTCAGCGGAGCGGGTTTCAGCGCGCTCAAGATGACCGCCATCGAGGAACTCGGCATGGGCTCCAACTCGAAATTGAACATGCAGTTCTCCAGACGGGCTTGGGTTTCCCTGGGAAATAATGGGGACACGTTTTCCGACCGGGGTTACCAGGCGACATGGGAAGCCTCGCGCGATCAGGCCGGCGCGTCGGGGATCCTGGTGGGGTATTCCGGGGGCGACTATGCCGACACTTTCAATCAAGGCACTCCGGCGAGCCGCGCAGCCCAGTTTCTCGGACAAATCCAGCCCGTGCTTCCGGGGCTCGCCGCTCATTTCAACGGGCGCGCGACGGTGGATTTCTGGCGGGGCGACGCGTACACGCGAGGTAGTTACGCCTATTGGAAGGTCGGCCAATATACCCAATTCGCCGGCGTGGAAGGTCAGCAGGAAGGGAATGCCCACTTCTGCGGGGAACACACCTCGATCGATTCCCAAGGATACCTCAACGGCGCCGTCGAAACCGGTGAACGGGTGGCCGACGAAATAACTTCCGACCTCGGGCTGTAGCGCCAGAACCGGCCGTGCTTCGGGCAGCGAAGTCGGTGGTGGGCGAAACCGCCTTTCAGACCGCATCCTTCGCAAAAGGTCAG
>JBDSSU010000602.1:0-4442 GCA_039928635.1 Opitutaceae bacterium
ACACCCTCCTGGTTCGTGGATTTCGACCCCGTCCGCGTCAGACTCGATGGGCGCATCCTCACTGGCCTCGACCCCGCCACCGCTGCGCTCTTTCCCGGGCACCTCGAGGAAACGGCGCTCGGACATACACCGAGAGGCTGGGAAGTCCGCAGCCTCGACAAGATGGCGCATTACGTCAACGGCCTCGCCCTCCAGAAGTATCCCCCCGGCGACGGACCCACACTGCCAGTCATCAAGATTGCCCAACTCCGCAAAGGCGACTCCGTCGGAGCCGACCGCTGCAACACCGACCTGCCAGCGAACTACATCGTACAGGACGGCGACGTGCTTTTCTCATGGTCCGGCAGCCTCGAAGTCGAACTCTGGTGCGGCGGCCCCGGCGCACTGAACCAGCATCTTTTCAAAGTTACCTCGTCCGAGTTTCCGAAGTGGTTCTGCTATCTCTGGACGCTTTACCACCTCGACGAGTTCCGCCTCATAGCTGCCGGCAAAGCGACCACGATGGGACACATCCAGCGCGGCCACCTCACCGCCGCCAAAGTCCTCATCCCGCCGCGCCCGCTGCTCGGCGCCATGACCCACACCCTGTCGCCGCTCATCGACCAAATCATCGCCAACCGCACGCAATCCCGCACCCTCGCCACCCTGCGCGACACGCTGCTGCCGAAGCTGCTGAGCGGGGAGTTGAGCGTGGCGAAACTCGGCAACTGAAACCGCCGTGGCCCCAAACGCGAAACGCATTAGACGGGTTCACTCCGTTTCAGATGAATTGATCCACAAGTCGCGAGAAGCGGCTCTTGCCGCAGTTCAAATTTTCAACAACCCCCAGATCACGTTCAAATCCGAGATGTTCATCGTCTTAATGAACATTGCCTGGACGTACATGCTGCACGCTCACTACCGCACGCAGGGGATTGAATATCGCTATTTCAAGCAGACAGGGAAGAACCGGCGCTTCGACCGCACTGCCAAGGGTGCCTATAAATTCTGGGAGCTGGAGCGTTGCCTTAACGAGAATCCCTGTCCGGTAGGTAACGATGCGGCAAATAACCTCCGGTTTCTAATTGGTGTTCGCCACGAGATTGAACACCAGATGACGACGAAGATCGACGCATCGTTCAGCGCCAAGTTCCAGGCGTGCTGCTTAAATTATAACGAGCACATTAAAAAATTCTTCGGCGACGATCACGCGATCGACAAACATCTTTCGTTCAGCCTGCAGTTTTCATCGATTACGAGAGAGCACGCAGGTCAACTCGAAGCGCAACCAACGCTGCCCGGACATATCAAGTCATTCGTAGAAGGTTTCGAGGCGAACCTGACGGAAGATCAATTCAACAGCCCAAAGTTCGCCTATCGCGTCCTCTTCGTCGCGAAGACAGCCAACCGCAAAGGACAGGCGGACGAAGTCATTGAATTCGTGAAGGCAGGATCAGAATTGGCGAAGAGCGTGAATCAGAGGTATGCGGTCATCAAGGAGACCGAGCGCCCTAAGCTCCGCCCCAAGACGATCGTAGACACCATGAAGAAGGAAGGTTTCGTGAAGTTTGACATGCACCAGCACACGCTCCTCTGGCAGTCGATGGACGCAAAAAATCCAGCGAAGGGCTTGGGCACGAATGTTGAGGGCACTTGGTTCTGGTATGAGGTATGGCTGGAACAGGTCAGGGAACACTGCACGAAGAACTCCGCCCAATTTAAATAGGCTATGGCTTACCATCCCGCCCGCGCTCTCGAACTGCTCCGCCTCGGCACGCAAAATCCCGCGGCGGCTTTTCGCGATGGGCAGGAGGCGGCGATTCAACACGTGGTCGATGGACTCGGCCGAATGCTGGTCGTGCAGCGCACCGGCTGGGGCAAAAGCTCGGTCTATTTCATAGCGACGAAGCTCCTGCGCGAAGAAGGCTTGGGGCCCGCCATCCTGATTTCTCCGTTGCTCGCGCTCATGCGCAACCAGATCGCTGCGGCCGATCGCATGGGCGTGCGTGCCGTCACGATCAACTCGGAAAATCGCACGGCGTGGGATGATGTCGAGGGACGCTTGGCGCGGGACGAAGTGGATATCTTGCTCATCTCGCCGGAGCGACTGGCCAACGAGCATTTCCGCAATGAAGTGCTCGCGCCCATTGCAGGGCGCATTTCGCTGCTGGTGGTCGACGAGGCGCACTGCATCTCGGATTGGGGCCATGACTTTCGGCCGCATTATCGTTTCATCGAACGCATCGTGCGGACGTTGCCGGCAAATGTTCGGGTACTCGCGACCACCGCAACGGCCAATGATCGCGTGCTCGCCGATCTGGAGAATGTGCTGGGGCCGAACCTCGCGATCTCGCGAGGGGAATTGGGACGGCCATCGCTGTTGCTCCAGACGGTGCGCATCCCAAGTCAGGCGGCGCGTATGGGTTGGCTGGCCACCCATGTCCCCAACCGAGAGGGCAGCGGAATCATTTATACGCTCACGGTGCGCGATGCCGTGCAACTCGCGGGATGGTTGCAGTCACGCGGCATCGCGGCGGAAGCATACAGTGGAGAAACAGGCGAACGCCGAGTGGAGTTGGAAAACGCGCTGCTGGCCAATCGCGTGAAAGTATTGGTCGCCACCACGGCCCTTGGCATGGGTTTCGACAAACCCGACCTCGCCTTCGTCATCCATTATCAGACACCAGGGTCTGTCGTAGGCTATTACCAACAGGTCGGCCGTGCAGGCCGGGCCCTTGCTGCCGCCTATGGGGTGCTCCTCAGCGGAATCGAGGAAGGCAACATCAACGACTATTTAATCGAAAGCGCATTTCCCTCGCGCGGTGAAGTGGGCGCGGTGCTGGGAGCGTTGCACGACGCACCAGCCGGCCTGTCGATCAACGAAATCATGCCGCGCGTGAACGTGAGTCGCGGCCGGATCGATAAGGCGCTGCAGCTCTTGTCGCTCGAGTCGCCAGCCCCCGTGGTGAAGGAAGGCACCAAATGGACGCTCACCGCGGCCAATCTCACCGAGGCGTTCTGGGAGCGGGCCGAGCGCCTGACGACGCTGCGGCGCGCCGAGCAGGAGCAAATGCAGAGCTACGTCGCTCTCACCGAAGGGCACATGGAGTATCTCATTCGCGCGCTGGACGGAAAGCCGGTGGCGCACGAGCCGCCTGACATCGCTCCGCTGTCAGACGGGTTTGACCCGGAGCTGGAGCAGGAAGCGATCGCGTTTCTCCGTCGGACGAGCCTGCTGCTGGAACCTCGCAAGCAATGGCCCACCGGAGGACTACCGAGTCTCAACGTGAAAGGAAACACAGCCATTGAGCCGGAGAAAAACATGCAGGCCGGCCGTGTCCTCTGTGTGTGGGGCGACGCCGGCTGGGGGTCGCTGGTGCGACAGGGAAAGTCTCGGGATAGGTACTTTGCCGATCAGTTGGTCGAAGCATGTGCCGCGATGGTCCGCGCGTGGGCACCCCAACCCCCACCCGCTTGGGTCACTCCCATTCCTTCACAGCGACACCCCGACCTTGTGCCGGAATTTGCCCGCCGCTTGGCCGCGGCTTTGAATCTTCCGTTCCAAGTGGTGTTGGAAAAAACCGACGACCGTCCGGCTCAAAAAGAAATGGCGAACAGTAGCAAGCAGGCACGAAACGTGGACGGTTCGTTGCGGGTTTACGGGAATGTGCCGACGGGGCCTGCATTGCTGGTGGATGACATGGTCGATTCAAAGTGGACTTTGACGTTGGCCGCCTACCTTTTGACTTCGAATGGAAGCGGTCCGGTGTATCCTCTGGCACTCGCATCAACGGCGAACTCTGACGAATGATTGAGTCCCTGACAGCCAACACGCAGGCGATCCTGCTACTCACCGCTCCGCTCATCGCGGGGCGGGACGACGCGTCACGAGACCTCCTCAGCCTCGGCGACTACAACCGCCTCGCCCGAATGCTTCGCGATGAAAAGAAGCAGCCCGCCGACTTGATCGGGCCGGAGGCCAAGGAACTCATCGAGGTCTGCGGACAAGTCTTCGGGCGGCCTCGGATCGAAGCACTCCTTAGCCGAGGCTTTCTCTTAAGTCAGGCGGTCGAGCGGTGGAGTGCCCGGGCCATTTGGGTCTGCAGCCGGGCGGATGCAAAGTACCCGAAACGAATAAAGACGCGGCTCAAAGAAGACACTCCACCGATTCTCTACGGATGTGGAGACGTCGCTCTTTTGGAAAGAGGCGGCCTGGCGGTCGTTGGTTCGAGACACGTCGATGATGATCTTTTACGCTATACGGAAAATGTAGGAAGGTGCGCAGCAGAGGCTCATCGCTCGATTGTTTCAGGTGCGGCGAAGGGCATCGATCAAGCGGCCATGCATGGCGCGCTCGAAGCGGGTGGAGCCGTGGCCGGGGTGATGGCGGACAGCCTAGAGCGTGCGGCGTTAGCTCGCGATAATCGCGATCCGGTGATGGACGGTAAACTGGTGCTAATTTG
>JBDSSU010000603.1:0-5596 GCA_039928635.1 Opitutaceae bacterium
CGCGGTTTCAACGAAGCCGACGGCGAAACCGGCAGGGAAGCCACCGTGGTGACGCGCGAGTTCGCGACCAAATACTGGCCCGACTCGCCCGCGGTCGGCCAGCGCTTCCGTTTCATCCAGGATAAAAAGCCCGGTCCCTGGATGACGATCATCGGCGTCTGCACCGACATCGTGCAAAATATGCAGGCGCGTGAAATCCCGCCACCGCTCGTCTATGTCTCCCACCGGCAGGAAGCCTGGGGATGGATGGGGCTGTTACTGCGCACGGCGTCGGACCCGACAACCCTTGCCGCACCGGTGCGCGCCATCGTGCAAAACCTCGATCAGGATCTGCCGTTGTTCGAGGTGCGCACCCTGACGGCCGCGCTCGGCCGGCAGCGCTGGTTCCTGAACGTCTTCGGCACGCTGTTCGGCGTGTTTGCCCTGAGCGCGTTGCTCATGGCATCCGTCGGGATCTATGCGGTCGTCGCCCAATCCACCGCCCGCCGCACGCGCGAGATCGGTATCCGCATGGCGCTCGGGGCGACGGCCGGCGGCATCCTCCGCCTCGTGCTTTCACGCGGCATGACGCAGCTCGCCATCGGGTTGGTGCTCGGGCTGGCCGGCGCGCTCGGTGCCACCCGCCTCATGAAAGCCGGCGGCTTTGTCATTCAAATCTCGCCTAACGATCCCCTCGTTTTCGTTTCCACGAGCGTTCTCCTAGTCGGCATCGGCATCTTCGCGTGCTGGCTGCCGGCCCGCCGCGCCGCAGCCCTGCACCCGGTGAAAGCGCTGCGGCACGAGTAATATAGCAGCTGCGGCGGCTCGGGAGCAACGCGACGGCGGTGAAGCCCCGGGGGGGTCGCGAGCTGGCGGAGGGCGGACATGGAAAAGAAAAGAAGAAGTAGCGGGTAGCGAGTAGGTCGGGCTGCGGCGGGCGGGAAGGGGTGCGCAGGATCTAGAGGTCAGCCGACCCAAACGAACGCGGCCAGATCACGGCCGGTGGCCTCATTCACAATGCGCTGGATGACCCGCATGCCGTAGGTGCCGTTGGAAAACGCCACGATCGCCGAACCACTTGCCGGATGAACGAGCGTAAAATTTTTCCAGATACCACCGCCGTTGTCACCCCACTGCCAAAGGTATTCGGGCTGGGCCTCCGGCACGGAAGATTCAAGGCCGAAGCCTAGTCCCCAGCGCTGCATGCTATTCACCCGAATCCGCCCGTTGAGCATTTCCGCGTAGGTTGCCGGCCGCAAATCGGCCGCGTCCCCGGGTGGCCGGGCGAGCCGACCAAGGAACGCGGCATAATCCTGCACTGTGGTGAAGAGACCCGAAGCCACATTCGGACGCATGCTCTGCGCCGTCAGGTCCCGACGCATTTGTTTGGCGGCGTCCAGGGTCTGCTCGTGCCGCCAGTCTGCCGCCGGCTTTCCGCTCTTCTGCATCAACTCGAACACCCGCGCGTTGAAATCCCAGTAGCTTCGGGACGGTGGCTCGTTATCGCGGAAAAAACTGTGGCCTTGCGCCAGCCGCTCCATCGCATCGGCGCGCCACAAGTAGGTCGAGGTTTTCATCCCCCACCTGCCCATGCGTTCCTGCATGAACGCCTCCGTGCCCGTCTTGGTAATACGCTCCACGCAGCGCTGCAGCAGGTAGTAGCCTTCGCCCGAGTAGCGAAATTTTGTGCCTGGCTCGAAACGGCTGGCGAACGGCTCGGCCGCGTCCTGGCGCCAGTTGCTGAAACCGGACGAGTGGCTCAGGACATGGCGGGTGGTGATGCGGCGCTCCCGGTCCCCCGCCGGACGTTCTTCCGGGAGGTAGTCAAAAAGCGGTCGGTCCAGATCGATCCGGCCTTCATCGCCAAGCTGGAGCACCGCGGAGGCGAACACCGGTTTCCCCAGAGATGCCGCCGGGAACAGGGTGGTGGCGGAAACCCGCGCATTCGTGCCGGTGTCTGCCACCCCGGCATAATGCTCCCACGCGAGCCGGCCGTCCTGCACCAAGCCGATGCCGAGCCCGGGCAGGCTCGCGATCTCCATCAGACGCGGCAACCTCGCCATAAAATCACCGGAGAGCCGAGCAATGCCTGCGGCCGGTTTCCCAACGGCGGCCCGGCCCGGAAGGGAGGTCGAGAGCAGAAGCGGCGAGGCGGCAAAAGCGCGGACAAAATTGCGTCGGTTCACGATGACATTGGATTGGAAAATCAGTTTGAGGCGGAAGGGAAAGTCAGGCGCGAGTTGTCCTATTCGGAACGCAGCGCGGTCATCGGATCGACGCGGGAAGCGCGCCTCGCCGGGAGCAGGGACGCCGCCAGCGCAACGATGATGAACAGCAGCGCGACCACGGCGTAGGTCAGTGGATCACTCGGCGAGAGACCGAAGAGCATCGAGGCGACCAGCTGGCTCGCGGCCCACGCGCCTGCGAAACCGAGGACGATGCCAGCGCACACGAGCGCGAGCGATTCGCGCAGGATCATCCGCAGCACATGACCCGGCAGCGCGCCGAGCGCCATGCGCAGGCCGATCTCGCCCGTGCGGCACAGCACCTGGTAGGACATCAGACCGTAAAGGCCGACGGCCGAGAGGCCAAGGGCCAGCAGGCCGAAGAGGCTGCAGAGGTTGGCAAAAAGACGCTCCTGTGTGAAGAGCCGGTCGATCTGCTGCTCCTGTGTGCGGACGTTGGTGACGGGAAGGTTGGCGGCGACTTCGCGCGCGACGGCCCGGATGGCGTTCGTCAGCCCGGCTTCGGCGCCGGTGAACCGAACGACGAAGTTGGCTACTCCGACGATGTTCGGGTCGAGTTGCGCATAGGTAAAGAGCACCACCGGCTGCGGGGGCGCCTTCACGTTCGAATACGGCGTGTCGCGCACCAGGCCGACGATTTCGACGTCGGGGCTCGCGAGATTCGGGCGGGTGCTGAAACGCCGGCCGATCACGTCTTCGCTGCCGAAATATTTCTTCGCGAAGGACTGGTTCACGATCGCCACCTTGGCCCCGTCCGGCGCGGCATCGCGTGCGCTGAAATCGCGGCCGCGCAACAACGGGATCTCCATGGTGGCGAGATAGTGGGGCTCGACCCCGTTCATGCGCGCGTTCTGGTCAGCAACCGTCGCCGGGACGTAGCCCGGCACCACGATGGCGCTGTTCCAATTGTTATCGGTGAGCAAAGCGATGCGGGCGTAACTCGCCCGTTGCACGCCGGGCAGCGCCGCGAAGCGCTCCCGCAGGCGGTTGTAGGTCGCGAGGGCCTCGGGACCGCTGGCGCCCGCAGAGCGGGCGTTGAGTTGAAACAGGAGCAGCCGCTCGCGATTGAAGCCGACGTCGACGTTCTGGAGGTTGCGCAGGGTGCGGGTAAAAAGTCCCGCGCCGATGAGCAGGATTAGCGAGAGCGCGACTTGGACGACCATCAGCGATTGCGCGAGCACCGAGCGCGAACCACGGCCGACGGTGCGCGCTCCGCCTTGGAATTCGTGCGTGAGGTCCAGTCGCGTCGCCCGGAGGGCCGGGGCGAGACCGAAAATGATGCCCGTCGCCAGCGCGACCGCGCAGGTGAAGCCGAGCACCCGCCCGTCGAGCGGCTGCTCGAGTCGCAATGCTGCCCCGCCGAAAAGCCGCATCGCGAGCAACGCGCGCGCGCCCCATACGGCGATCAGGATCCCGGCCGCCGCGCCGAGCGAGGCCAGCAGGAGGCTTTCCGCGAGGAGCTGGCGGACGATGCGCGCGCGGCTGGCGCCGAGGGCAAGACGCACGGCGATTTCCCGGCGGCGCGCCGTACCGCGGGCGAGGAGGAGGTTGGCCACATTGGCGCAGGCCACGAGCAGGACGAGCCCCGCCACACTCATGAGGAGACTAATGGACCTTTCGTAAGTGCGGCGGCCTTCGTAAAGTCCCCGGTCGCCAGGAGCGACGCGCAGTTGCGGGAGCGGAATCTGCGTGGGATCCACGATGGGTGAGCCCGTCACCGTGCGCCGGGAAAGCGTGCCCCGCGTGGTCGTTTGAAACGCCCCCTCAACGCTCGCGCGCGCCTGCTCGGCCGTCGCGCCGGGCGCAAGACGGGCCGTGACGCGAACCCACCAGCGGGTCGCGCGACGATTGTCGTCGGAGCTGCGGAAGAGAGGCCGCTCGAGTGCCAGCGGCAGCGTGAGATCGACGGCCTCGCCCACTTGGAGGGCGCCGCGAAATCCCGGCGCGGTCACGCCGACGATCGTGACCGGGAGGCCGTTGACCGTGACGACTTTTCCGATGGCCGCCGGCGTGCCGCCGAAACGGCGCTGCCAGTAACCGTAGGAGATCACGGCGACGGGTTCGGTGGCCGGTCGGTCGTCCTCGGGAATGAGGACCCGGCCGGCGACGGCGGCGACTCCGAGCCCGCGATGATAATTGCCCGAGACGAGCTGCGTGCCGGCCACGACCTCGGCCGAGCCATCGGCGATCACGTTGAGCCCGCCCGTCGGCGCGAAGGCGAAAACCTCAGTGATGGCGGAATTCTGTTGCTGGAACGCCTCGAAGGTTGGGATGGAAAACGACGTGCCTGTGGTTTGGTTCGAGCCGGGTTCGCGATTTTGCCAGCCGTTCGAGGACTGCGGGTTGACGTTTTCCTCGGCGAGCCAGTTGAAGATGACGAGCTCCGCCGGATTCTTCACCGGCAATTGCGCCAGCAGCACCGCGTTCATGATGCTGAACACCGCCGTGTTCGCCCCAATGCCAAGCGCGAGCGAAAGGATGGCGACGGCGGCGAAGCCGGGGGATTTCGCGAGTTGGCGGAGGGCGTAGCGGAGATCGGACATGGGAAAGTAGCGAGTAGTGAGTAGTGAGTAGCGGGTAGCGAGTAGGCGGCGGGCGAAAGTCAGTGGTGTTCGATGCTCACTACTCGATGCTCGCTACTGGTTCTTCATTCCGCGCGCAACGCGACCATCGGCTCGACTTTGCTCGCGCGGCGGGCCGGCAGAAGCGCGGCGAGCAGTGCCACGACGATAAGGGTCGATGCGACGAAGGCGTAGGTGAGTGGATCGGTTGCGCTCAGGCCGAACAGCATCGTCGCGACGAGCCGGCTCGCGAAATACGCCCCGAGGAGGCCGAGCACCACACCCGCGCAGACGAGCGCGAGCGATTCCTTCAGCACCATCCGCAACACGTGTCCGGGCAGCGCGCCGAGCGCCATGCGCAGGCCGATTTCGCCGGTACGGCGCACGACCGTGTACGACATCAGGCCATACAGACCGACGCAGGAGAGGCCGAGCGCGAGCACGCCGAAAAAGCCGGAGAAGCGAGCGAACAACCGTTCCTGCGCGTGGTTCTGGTCGAGCTGTTCCTCCTGTGTGCGCAAGTTCACGACCGGAATGCCCGGGTCGATCTCCCGCACCGCAGCGCGGATCGCGTTAAAGAGCAGGCCGGGTTCACGAGTGCCGCGCACGGTGAAGTTCGCCTGGCCGCCGGGACTTTGAGCCGCGGGTAAATAAACGGTCGGGGCAACGGGCGCACGCAGGTCGTTGTATTTCGCGTCGCGCACCACTCCCACGATCTCAACTTCCCCGCCTTGGACGAAACGGCGACCCACCGGATTTTCATCGCCCAGAAATTGTTTCACGAACGCCTGGTTCACGATCGCGACTTTG
>JBDSSU010000604.1:0-2516 GCA_039928635.1 Opitutaceae bacterium
CTTCGTGACGTTGAAGTTCAGGTAGGTGATGTTCAGCAACGGCTCAACCCGGAGCGGCGAGGGCGACAACGCGCGGTAGGTGGCGATCTTTCCCTTGGGCAGATCGAAGGTGACGTGGAGCTGGCCCGCGCGAAAATTGCGTTCCTCGGTCTCCGTGTTTTCCGTCGGGTAAAAGATCACGCGGTTCAAGTCGGTGTGAGCGTCGTCCCAATAGCGCGGATTCTTCGTCACGATGATCCGCGCGTTGGGCGCCCATTCGCTCAAGGTGAACGGACCGTTGCCGACGAAATTCTCCGGGCGCGTCCAGCGTGACGCGCGGTCGTCGACGCGGCCAAATTTCTCCACGGTTGCGCGGTGGACCGGAAGCCAGGTGTTGTGCGCGGCGAGGGAAGGCAGGTAGGGCGTCGGCCGCTCGAGGATGATGCGCAGGGTCGAGTCGTCGACTGCGCTGACGCCGACTTGGGAGAAATCGGCGAGCTTGCCGGAGTTGAACGCCTCGGCGTTTTTGATCGGCCACAGCATGTAGGAATATTCCGCGGCGAATTTCGGGAGCAGCATTCGTTCAAAGGAGAAAACGAAATCGCGAGCCGTCACGCGGTCGCCGTTCGACCAGCGGGCATCGGCCCGCAAATGAAACGTGTAGAGCAGTCCGTCCGGGGAAACCTCCCAGCGCTCCGCGACTCCGGGGAGGGGTTGGGAAGTTTTCTCGTCGAGCAGGGTCAGCCCCTCGAACAAGGCGATGAGCACATTCATGTCCGTCAGGGAATTGACGATATGCGGATCGAGGCTCGCCGGCTCGGCCAGATTGCCGAGCAAAAGCGTTTTCGTCCGCAGGCCTTCCTCCACGGCGGTTTCGCGTTTCCCGCAGCCGATCGCGGAGAGAAGGACAAGGACTCCGAGGAAAAAGCGCGTGAGCGGGAGCATGGGGCGTTCAACGTGCACAGCGCCTCCGGCCTGCCAAGAGCGGACGCAGCGGTGTATTTCGTTGCTTCACGCCGACGCGCCCGATTTCAACAGCGGCGCAGGTCCACACCCCTTCCACTATGCAATGGTATTACGCGATCAACGGGCAGCGCCACGGCCCGGTTACTCAAGCGGATTTCGATCAACTCGTGAGCACGGGCCAGATCAAGGCCGACATGCTCGTCTGGCGCCAAGGGATGGCCAACTGGGTATCTTACGGTAGCCTGACCACCGGGTCGGTGGCGTCCGTGGTGAGCGCGGTGAGCGCGGAAGCTTCACCCGGGGCGCTCGATACCGAGGTCTGTGTGGTCAGCGGGAAGCGCTATCCCAGACGCGAGATGATCCAGTTCGAGGGCAAGTGGATCAGCGCGGAGCATCGCGATGAGTTCTTCCAGCGTCTGCGCGAAGGCGTCGCGATTCCGGGCGCGAGCGGGTTGGTCCCTGGACCGTTTGGCTACGGCGGTTTCTGGCGGCGTTTTTTTGCGAAATTCGTCGATAGTTTTATCACGGGTGTGGTGGGTGCGGGCTGTAATGTGCTCGTGGCCTACGCGATTTTTGGAGAGTGGAACTACCTTGGTTTGTCGCGACGGGAAGCAGGCACGTCAGACTTGCTGCTCTACCAGGCGATCACGCTGCCGCTCGGCATCCTCATTGGCCTGGCTTACGCGTGGTTTTTTATTTCCCGGTACCAGGCGACGCCGGGAAAGATGGCTTTGGGATTGAAGCTGGTGCGCGCGGACGGTTCGGCGCTCACCACGGGGCGGATCGTCGGACGGTACTTTGCCGAGATCCTGAGCGGCCTGACGCTTTTGATCGGCTACATCATGGCCGGTTTTGATGAGCAGAAGCGCTCGCTGCATGACCGCATCTGTGACACCCGCGTGATCAAGGTGAGATGACCTCCGGTCCGGCGCTGCCTTGTCCTGCATGCCGGCGCGTGCTCGAGCCGCTCTCCTGGCATGGCGAGGCGGTGGGGAACTGCCGGCGCTGTGATACCGACTTCGAGTTCGTCGGCTTTCCGGCCCTGACTGCCACGCGAGTTCGGGTCGCTCCGAAAGCCGTGCTGGCGGCGGAGCACGCCACGTGTTTCTTCCACGCCGAGAATCAGGCCGAGGCGGTCTGCAGCTCGTGTGGACGTTTCCTCTGCGGCGTTTGTGCACTGGATTTCAACCAACAAAAATTTTGTCCCGGATGCATCGCTTCCGCGAACAACACCCCCGTCGCCGCCGTCCCCCAGCGCACGCTGTACGGCGGAATTGCCTTGGTGCTGGCCGTCGTCCCGCTGCTGATCCTGCCCTTCACGATTGCGACGGCGCCCATCGCGTTGGGATTTGTCATCTATGGCTGGCGCAAACCAGGCAGTCTTGTGGCGACGGGGCGGAGCCGGTTGATCGTTGCGGGTGTCATCGCGGCGCTCGAAATCATTGGCTGGCTGTTTGTGCTTTTCGCCTGGCTGAACAAAAACCGGTAACCGCCCATGCCCAAGCTCCCGCGCATCTATACGCGCCTGACGCGCCCTGCGGCCTCGGTGGCCAGTTACCAAAGTCTCTGGC
>JBDSSU010000605.1:0-3451 GCA_039928635.1 Opitutaceae bacterium
GGGATACTGCGGACGCGCTTGCTCCCTCCGGGATGCAAAGTCACCTCCGCCTTGCGCACCGGACGCAACGGCAAGCGCCAGATCAACACTTACGATCCCGACAATACTCGCACTGAAATCATGGAACCCCACACGCACGATGGCAGGTCCGTCCCGTCGTCGTCGGCGCCCTTGCCCAACCCTCTCCGATCGCCTCGACCCTGATTAACGCGGTCGCAACTCTCGTCCCCTACCCTCGCTTCCCCATGAATCAACCCATCAGTCGCCGTCATTTTCTCGCCACGTCCACGCTGCTGCCTCTCGCCGCCGCGGCCGGTTTTTCGACCACGTCAGCCAACGCCGCCTACGCGCCCATCCCGCGGGTTGGCGGTTCGCATCTCCGCACTTCGCTGAATGCCTTCTCCTTCCTCGAACTCCTGAACGCGAACCTGAAGGACAAGACCAAGGGCATCGATCTGTTCGGCGTCTGCGATTTCTGCGCGCAGGTCGGCTTCGATGCCGTGGATCTCACGGGCTATTTCTTCCCCGGCTATCCGGCGGCGCCGGACGACAGCTATCTCATTTCGCTCAAGCGGCACATCTTCAACCGTGGTCTCGCGATCAGCGGCACGGGCGTGCGCAACGATTTCACCGCTGCCGATCCCGCCACGCGCGCCGAAGGCGTGGCACGGCTCAAGACTTGGATCGAAGTAGCGGCAAAGCTGGGTGCTCCGACGGTTCGCGCCTTCGCCGACTCGCAGCCGCCCTTTAAAAACTGGCAGGAGGCCTCCCGCAACTCACCGCGCGCCACCGTGGAAACTTATCTGGCTGACGCCCTGCGCGAGTGCGCCGAGTACGGCAAGAAGTTCGGCGTGTTCGTCGCCGTGCAGAACCATGGCGACTTCATCAACTCCGGCGCGGAACACATCAGCCTGCTGAAACGCGTCGATCACGACTGGTGCGCAGCGCTCGTCGACACGGGAAAATATCTCACGGCGGATCCATACGCCGACATCGCGATGGTCGCGCCTTACGCGGTGAACTGGCAGATCAAGGAGACGACCGGCAGCGAGATGAACACGCCCAAGACCGACATGCTGAAACTCGTCACGATCATCCGCCGGTCGGGCTATCGCGGTTACATCCCGCTTGAAACGCTGGCGATGCGCCGCCCCGGCTATGATTCCTACGTTGAAGTTAAAAAGCTGCTCGCCGAACTCCGCACCGCGCTCGCCGCAACCGAGTCGATCACGCCCGCGCCGTAACGACACCGATGAGGCGGCACAGGAAAGTGGACTGGGATCGTTCGCAGTGAGGCGGAATTCCGCGGCGAACTATTTGGCTCCGGAATTGTCGACCGCGGATGTCGCCTTCACGGGGACGACAGCGGGACCGAGTGGCGGCGCGTAGGGAGGCAACACATTCGCGCGCGGTGCGACCTGGGCGAGGTTAGGCGTAACGTCGGCCTCGGCCCGGCCCACCGCCCACTCGATGCCACCGAAAAGCACGGACTGGAAAACGGAGTCATCCCACACGTCCTCCCGATGTCCCATGTTCGTATAGAAAACGCGGCCTTTCCCGTACAGCCGCGCCCACGTCGAGGGAAAAGGTGCCCGCTGATACTCCGGCCCGGCCATCCCGGCGGGATCCTGCACCAATAAAACATGCAGGTCCGGGGCAAAGTTTTTCAGCGAATACCATTCCTCCACATAGGTGATATCCGACTTCACGGCCGCCATCCCGGGAAACTTCGCGTCCGCCACGCTGAGTTTCGATTTCTGCTGCGCACCGTGACGGATGAATTCACCGCCGAGCATCTTGATGTAATCGTCCGCCTGATCACCGTCGGCGTCGAAGCGCTCGGGCACGTGCGTATTGCGGTCGAACGAGTGAAACGTGTCGGCCGCACTGTGAATTCCCACGAAACCCTTACCACTCTTCACGGCTTCGATCAGAGCCGCCTTGCCCGCCGGCGACATCGGGGGAAGTCCGTCGCCACGCGGTTCGCCCTTGGCCTTGGTGAGATCGCCGGTCGTGTAGAAAACGAAGGCGTCGAACTGGGCCAGATACGCGGGCGCGAAGAGCGAGCCGTCTTTCGACTCGACGAATTCGATGTGGGTTTTGGCTCCATAGGCTCGCAACACTCGAAAAGCGTAACCTTGTCCCGGCAGCCCGTCTGTCTTGATGGCATCATGCTGGAAGCCGGAGGACTTCGTGAAAACGAGGACCTTCCTCGCGGGGCTGTCCGCAGCGGATGCACAAGGAGCAAGCAGGATCGCCAGCGCGAAGCGGGCGACGAGTTTCATCGAAGTTTTCATGGGGGGGTTGAAAAAAATTGGGGCGAACTAGATCTCACGTGATCGAACCAAGCCCGTCGTTCAGGCTGCTCACGGATGCTCGGCCGCTCGAACCGCGGACGCTGCGGCAACCGCGGACAACGGCATGAAGCCCGCTTTCGAGACCAGCTGTTGCCCCTCAGGCGAAAGGAGAAAGCGAATGAAGCTCAGGCTCGCCGCGTCCGGTGGACCTTTCGTGACCGCATTCAGGGTCCGGCGGAGATAATAGGCGCCTTTGTCCGCAACGGTCGCAGCGGTCGCTTCGACCCCATCGAGCCTGAGGCCTTTGATCGCCACCTGATTGGCTCGCTCGCGCAAAAGGCGCGCGATCGGGAAATATGAAACCGTTGCCGGATCGCTGAGCAGCGCCTGTAGCGCCTCATCGTCGGAATCAACCACGAGCACCTTCCGCGTGCTCCACCTCTCCTGTCCTTTGACGCGATACTCCGCACTGCTTCCGACGATGCGCGACTCCAGTTTCATGAAGTCCCCGAAGAGCTGGATCGGATCATATTTCTTCGTCCGACCCACCACGCGAATCGGAAGATTGCGCCCGCCCAGCTCGCGCCAGTTTTCAATCTCGCCGGACCAGATCCCCCGGATCTGATCGCCCGTCAAACCCGTCACCGGATTACTCGCATGCACAGCGACGACCAAGGCGTCTGATCCGATCGGTTGGGCCACGAAAGCCGGTCTCTCCTCCAACTCAGGCTTCTTCAGGTTGCGGGTCAAAATGCCGACCTGAATTTGTCCGTTGCGAAGCCGCTCCAATACTTGCGCGGTGTCGGCGACTGCCGAAACCATTTTCGTTCCCGGCCGCACCGCACGAAAGCTGGGCTCGATGAGCGGCACGAGCGCCCTCGTTGGAATGGAAGCTTCAAAGCGCAGTTCTTCAGCGGCGAAAGCGGTCGGCAGGGCGACGCCGAGACCAACGAACGCGATCAACGCGTTCACGTATCGCCGGGTGTCCTCTCGCGCCCGCGAAAGACGAGAGCCGTTGAAAAACGCCGACCGTGAAGTCGGCGGCAGCCGAGGCGACGTCTGACTCGAATCTTTGAGCATGGGGTAACAGGCGTGAGCCCGCCCGATGCTAACTCTTCCCCAGCTGCCGCGCTATTACCCGATCGGATAGTTCC
>JBDSSU010000606.1:0-10575 GCA_039928635.1 Opitutaceae bacterium
CGTAGGCGTGTTTGAAGAGCTGCGCGGTGGTGACGATCATGAGGAAGTGGCTTTAAACAAAAATCAGACCGTAGCTGTCCCGGCAAACGAGCGACAAGTGAATTCGCCGCACGTCTGACGGCGCGAGCCATCGTGTTCCCGACCGATCCTTCGGGCGGTTTCTTCGGGCGGTTATCTCGCGGCGGGAGCCGGCTGCGCGCTGCTACCGATGGTTCCCGATTCGCTCCTCCGCGGGCTGCCCAACGACTGACGCAGCGTTTGCTGTAATTGCTGCTGAGCCTGCTGCTGTTGTTGAAGCTGTTGCAGCCCCTGCAATTGAGGCGGTGAAAGAACCTCCTGGGCGGCGGTGACCGCTTCGTCCGAGATTCTCGCGGCACCAGGCCCACCGAGAGTCATGGGAGCTTCGCCAATGCTGAAGGTCGCCCCGCCACCGCCCACATTGTTATCCTGCGCCACGGCGACGGTGAAGTTCACTCCCGCTTGCGCCGCGAAACCGCCCACCTCGCGGGAGGGCTGCGGTGAGGTTCGCGACAGGATCCCGATCAGCTGCTCTGCCTGAGAATCGCTCAAAGGAGCCTGGGTGTAGCTCAAACTCTGTTGCAGCTGACTCACGAGCGCACGCTGAGGAATGGTCTGCTGGTATTCCTGATACTGCCCATAACCCCCGTCGCCGAGCGCCGCTTTGATGTTGTTTTCCACCTCGGCCTGCGTGTCGGCGATCATCTTGCGGAGACCTTCGGGGTCGGCCAGCGGGTTGATGCCTCTGGCGTGCGCGGCGGCGACGACGTCCTGCATCGCCGTCTGTTTTTCCACGAGGAGAGTTTTCAACTTGTCCAGCTGCTCGGGTGGGAGGTTCAGCTTCTTGAACAAAGCCGCATACTTGCCATCGAGCTGGGCTTTTTGCTGCAGGGCCATCAACTGTTGGATCTCCGGTTTATCCATCGCGGACATGATGGTGGTGAGCGATCCTCCGACTCCCCCGGCGGGACGAACCCGTCTCGACGCACCTTCGGGTAAGGATGGGTCAGCTCCGATGGCCAGGGCACCGGAGTCCCCTGAGTTACGCCGTCCGGCGAGTTGATCGGCCAGGTTCTTCGCGCGTTTTTCTGCATCCCAAAGACGCTTTTGGAGGTCAGCTCTTTCGGCGTTGTTCAACGCGGCCGCACGAAGCTGAACCAGCTCGCGGTGCTCGAGCCAGGCGAGGGTCGCTGTCCCAATCGACACGACGGCCAGGAGCGCGACCGCCACGTTTTTCCGGGACTTCATAGCGGCATACGACGACAGGAAAACCCACAAGTTCCAAGTCTCGCGATGCTATCGAGTCGCCCGGCCCGAGCGGGCGCGCGAACCCGGTTTAACGCGGCGGAAATTCGAACTCCGCTTTCTTCCGGTTTTGCGAAAGCACCATGTAGGCACTGAAATTTGCCCCGCGTTTGGAGACGAAACCTTCAATCAGGTTCGTGCGGCCTTCGTCCAGCAACCGCATGAACTCATCGGGTTCGATCTCCTTTTGGCAGACATGCCGCTTCATCGTGAACGCCACGCGGTTATCCTGATCCGGTTTCCGCACGTAGTAGGAATCTCCCGCCACGAGCACTTCGCCGCCGAAGGATTTGCTCTCGCCGATCTTTTCGGCCTTCGAGAGATCGGGCGGCTCTTTCGGCTTCCGTTCGATCGGCTTGCCGTCCTTGCCCATCTTCGGCTTTCGCGGCGGAAACTCCCACGCGATCTTCCCGTCCGCCCGCTTTAGAAACGCATCGAAGGGCCGGCCCTTCTTCGAGGTGAATCCGACGATCAGGTCGGTCTTCCCTTCGCTCACCAACTTGATCGCTTGTTCCTGCGGAATCGCTTTCTGGCACATCAGCCGGCCAACGCGGAAGGTCTGTTTCCACTCGCCGCCGTTCGTGGTGTCGCGCTCCCGCAACACATATTGCGATCCCACTTCGCAGAGTTCCGCGCCAGAGGCCGGGTCCGTCCAAACCGGGGTGAGCGCGTTGATGTCGAACTTGTCGCCGAAATCGAATTCGGTTTTCCACTTTTGCTTTTCCTCATCGCGCACGAGACGGAGGACGGCGTTGAACCGGTTGCGCGTTTTCGCGGAAATAAATCCGTCGAGCGGCCCGACCACGCCTTTTTCGACGAGCGTCTTCACCTCGGTTTCCTCCATTTTGCGACCGCCGATCACCTTGTAGATCATGAACTCGCCGTCCTGCGATTTGTAGCCGCGCAAGGTCTCGCGCAACGGTTTCCCGTCGGTCGGGGAGGGGATGTCGGTGACGCGCGCCACCGAGTCGTCTTCCTCGAAGCCTTTCACCCGCTCGACGATGCCCTTCGTCTGCTCGATCACCTCGTCCATGAATTTCGGACGCGGAAACTTCCCGTGCTCCATCTGGCGGAGTTTGAATTCCCACTCGCCCGTCATCGCCGGCTGCGTGAGCGCATCCGCTTTTACCGCGGCGAGGAACTGGATTACCTGCTCGGCCTTCGCGGTGGGCATGAGCTCTCGCTGCATGCGCTCCATATATTTCTGGTTGATCAGGCCGTCGATCGTGTCGGCACGCGTCGCGGGCGTCCCGAGCCCGCGCTCCTTCATCGCCTCGGCGAACTCCTCGTCGTCGATGAGTTTGCCCGCACCTTCCATCGCGGAGAGCAGGGTCGCCTCGGTGTAGCGCGGCGGCGGCTTCGTTGTCTCGGAGTGGAGCACCGGATCGAGCGTCTTGGCGCGCGCGGGTTTGCCGTCGTCGGCGGTGAGCGCCGGCAGGGCTTTCGAATCCGCGGAGTCATCCTCCACGGTGTTCTTGCCGTAGACGGCGAGCCAGCCCGGCGCAGTGAGCACCTTGCCCTCCGTCTTGAAGTGGTGCGTGCCCACCGCGCTGATGCGCGTCGTCACATCGAATTCCGCCGCGGGATAGAACGCCGCGACGAACCGCCGCGCGATCATGTCGTAGACCTTGGCCTCCATTTCCTCGAGCTGCTTGGGTTCGGCCGCCGTCGGGATGATCGCGAAGTGATCCGAGATCTGCGCATTATTAAAGATGCGCTTGTTCGGCCGCAGCCATCCCGCCTCCAATACCTTGTGGGCGTGAGGCGCGAGATCGCCCGTGAGATTCGTCAACGTCTCCCGACACGTCGGGATGTAGTCCTCCGGCAAGGCGCGCGAATCGGTGCGCGGGTAGGTGATCAGCTTGTGCCGTTCGTACAGCGCCTGCGCGATCTGGAGCGTGCGTCGCGCCGGCAAACCGTAGCGGTTGTTCGCCTCGCGCTGGAGCGTCGTCAGATCGTAGAGCCGCGGGGCGGCCTGCGTGCTGCCTTTTTTCTCCTCGGTCACGCCCGCGACCGGCTGTCCCTGACACGCCGCGACGACAGCCTCGGCCAGGGCTTTTTCCCAGACGCGGTCGATGCGATCGTGCTCATCGTTCTCCGCCTTCTTGAAATTCGGGCGTTGGTACACGCCCTCGTAGCTGCCTTTCGCAACTTCGAATTTTGCGGTGACCCGCCAGTAACCGCGCGGCTTGAAATTTCGAATCTCCAACTCGCGGGCGTAGACGATCGCGAGGGTCGGCGTCTGCACTCGGCCGACCGACGCCACATTGCCAGCCCGCGAACCGAACATCCGCTTCGTGAGCGCGCGCGTGCCGTTGATGCCGATCAGCCAGTCGCTCTCGCTGCGGCAGCGCGCCGCGTCGGCCAGGCCGGCCATCTGCGCTCCGTCGCGGAGATTCTTGAATGCATCCTGAATGCCGCCGGTCGTCATCGTCTGCATCCACGCGCGCTTCACGGGGAGTTTGCACTTCGTGAGCTGGTAGAGATACGCGAAGATCAACTCGCCCTCGCGCCCGGCGTCACAGGCGTTGATGACTTGATCGATGTCTTTTCGAGCGAGGAGTTTTTTCAGCGCGGTGAACCGTTCCTTGGATTGCTCGATCGGTTTCAGGCCGAATTTTTCCGGGATGATGGGAAGTGTCTCCAGCCGCCAGAAGCCGTATTTCTTCTTGTCGATGTCCTCCGGCATCTCGAGTTCCACGAGATGGCCGAGGGCAAACGAGACGACAAATTCGTCGTTTTCGTAGTGCTCACCCTTCTTGGGAATCTTGCCGAGAGCCTTGGCCAAATCCGCCGCGACCGACGGCTTTTCGGCGATGATGAGAGACTTCATGTAAGCGCGAGCCGTTACCCGCGCCGCGACGAAGTGCAAGAAATTGTTTTGAGTTCGGAAGCGAGACGCCGCGATTGCGGAGGAATTTTTCGACGACTCTTTTGTGATGAACGCAGAGCGGTTCGCCATGCAGGCTTGGAAAAATCCGAACGTGCGCGAGGACGACTGCGGTTAGAGGTCGACGAGCACGATTTTTCTTCCGCCTCTCTCGTCTGGAAGAATGAGCAAGGGGGCCAACGAATCGATCAGCTCCTGGTCGGAGATGATCGTATAGCTGCGCGCCGGTGTTTTGGCACTTTCGGTGACAGCCGGGATGTTTTTTTCCGCGGCATGAAAGTGACGGGTGAAAAACGCGACCACGACCAACGCCGTCACCGAGGACAATACTCCAATGCACTGGCGCGTCGCACGGCGGCGCCGAGCCAGGGCCGCGGCACGGACGGCCATCGTCGCCGCCGGACCCGATGTCCAATCGCCGTCCAAAGTGTCGGCGAGCATTTTTTGACGCTGATCGCGATGCTTACTCATGGTTTGAAAGGAGGGAGGATAAGTGACGGCGCAATTCGGCGCGGGCCCGCGTGAGGCGCGACTCCACGGCCTTCGAGGAGAGGCTCAGCTTCGCGGCGAGACTGCGCACATCGGTGCCCGAGAAATATTTTTCCTCCAGCAGATCCCGGTCGGCAGAATCGAGTTTCGCCAGCGCGGCATCGAGCGCGGTGAAAACTTTTTCGTCGTCGGTGCGGTCTATTCTTTCCGGCTCGGGAGATTCGTCATCGCTCCGCAGCTGCTGGCTCAACCGTTGCCAGAACGTATTTCGCCGTCGCCGGCCATCGTTGAGCGCCGATCCGGCAAGGCGTCGCAGCCAGCTCTCGAATTGCGGCGCGGAGCCGCAGGGACGCGCGTAGCGGGCGACGCGAAGATACGTTTGCTGGAGCGCCTCTGCGGCCAGGTCGTAGTTGCCGCGAGTACCGCCCAGCAGATAACGAAACAATCCGGGTCCGTAGTCGCGGTGGAACGCCGCCCACGCCGCGTCGTCTCCCCGCGCGAGTCCGCTGGTGAGTTCAGTTAACGAAGAGGAAGCAGCGCCCAACTCCTTGCGGGGCGAAAGAGCAGCGGCGTCCAAGGGAATTGCGGCGGCTGGCGTGGCGTGCATCCGGGATTGATTGTGGCAGATGCGTTAGAACGGCTTTTTTGGAAGGCTTTCGACGACCTCACGTGCGATGGCTGCGGCAGGATTGGGACCGGAGACGAGCAGGATTTTCGTGGTCGGGTTAAACCGAAGCTGCAGGGCCGAGACGTCCCGCTTCGGGTCCATTTTCCACGCATCAAGGATGGTTTCGGTGATCGTGTCGACCGTCTGATCGCGGAAAATATATTCGGAAAGCCGGATGGCGGCGAAAGTCGACTGAGGGGATCCGTTGTCGGCCTGCGCCGCGATGCGGCGGAGGACGCAGATCACTGATTTCGCTTCGGCCGGATTGGCGGAATCGCCGCCGGAGAAGCTCAGTTCAAGTCCCTGGGAAGCGAGGAGTTTGGACAGAACGTCGATGATCGTGCCCCAATGCACGCGCTGGAGCGTGAAGGGTGGGAGCTTCGCCTCAAGGTCGGAAGGCTCGCCGGCATTGATGAGCGTCAGGGAAGGGCTGTCATTCCCGGAAGTCACATTCACAAGTTCGCCGAGGGTGCCGCCTTCGGAGCGGAGGGTGATCAGGTCGGTGATCCGCCGCTCGAGGTTTTCAACGATGCTGGCCTGGAGCGCAACCTCGTCGGGAGAAACCAGCTTCTTGTCCGCGAGTTCTCGGATTCGTTTAAGTTTTTGCACTTCGACCGCGATTTCTGGCGGCATTACCGACACGCGGGACAATTGAAATCTTGGTTTAGCCTGAGGCTTCGGCGGCTCTGCCTTGGCCGGTTCGGCCGAGGCGCCGCGGGTTAAGCTCGGAGTAACGAGCGGCGCAAGAAGAGTGAAAACGATGAAGCGGGTAAGGTGACGGAAGTGCATAGGAAGAAGCGTTGTTCGCTCCGAAATACGCACTGCCTCCTAAAATCCTTCGAAAAGACCGGGAATCTCATCCGCTGGAAAAGAAAAAACGGCAGCCATAGCTGCCGTTGATGGTCCGAAGCGCTGGAGAAAGAAAGTCGCTTATACCGCCGCCAGCTTCGGCGTTTCCGCTAGCGCCGCGTCGAAGGACTTCAGCATCGCGGCGATCGTTTCGTCCGTGTCGTCGCCCAAGTTTGTTCGGCGGTTTAGCGCGACGGAGCGGAAGCCTTCTTTCCCCGATTCAAACCTGCACCACTTCCGTGATGCGAAGTTCCTTCACCGCGTGATCGGCCCAGAAGGTGAGGACCCAGTCGTCAATGAGAAGGTTCTGAAGCACACGGCCCGTGTCGTCTTTGGTCGCGTAGTCGCCGGCCCGCAACGGAGTCGTGGCCAGCAGGCGGCAGACGGTGGCGAGGCGGTGTTGCTCGGAGCGCGGCAGTCGAAGGGCAATTTCGCTCGCCGCTTCCGCCAAAACGTAGCTGTAGCCGGCTGCCATCGCCGCCTCAGCGATCGTTTAGTCCGATGCGTCGCTCAAAGTCAGCCTGACCAATTTTCTTCCCGGCATCCATTTCGCGCATCCGGCTCGCCATCTCGTCGCGCCACGCTGGATTACGCTCGCGGCCAACTTGTAGGAGGAAAGCGGCCAGCTCGCGGCGCTCTTGCTCGGGCAGTTCCACGACATTTCGCTTAAGTTCAGCGAGAGACATCGGCGGCAAGCTAGGCCGAGAAACAGGTTTGGCAACTACTCTCAGCCCGTCGCCGCCAGCTTCGGCGTTTCTGCCAGCGCGGCGTCGAAGGACTTCAACATCGCGGCGATCGTTTCGTCGGTCTCGTCGCCCATGTTAGAGATGCGGAAAGTTTTCCCCTTCAGTTTTCCATAACCGCCATCGATCACCAATTGGTGTTTCGACTTCAATGTCTTGTTCAATGCGGCGAGATCGATGTTCAGCGTGTTCGCGAAACAGTTCAGCGTGACCGAGCCAAAGCCTTCCTTCGGGAAGAGCTTGAAGCCTTTTCCGATGACGTGTTCGCGTACCGTTTTGTTCAGGCGGGCGTGACGCGCGAAACGCGCCTCGACTCCCTCCGCTTTGATGTCCTCGAGCTTCGACTTCAGCGCGTAGATCAGCGGGATCACGGGCGTGCTCGGCGTCATGCCGTTCTCGTGATTTTTCTGAAATTCCACGAAGTCGAAATAGTAGCCGCGGTCCGGCGACGTCGCGGCGCGATCGAGCGCCCGTTTCGAAACCGACAGGAGCGAGAGGCCGGGGGGAAGGGCGAGCGCTTTTTGCGAGCCCGTGACGAGCACGTCGATTCCAAGCTCATCCTTCTTGATCGGCATCGCGCTGAACGAGCTGACGGTGTCGACGATCGAGATCACGTCAGGAAATTCTCTCAGCACCGCCATGAGCGCAGGGAGATCGCTCATGCAGCCGCAGGACGTTTCATTATGGATGAGCGTGATCGCATCGTAGGCACCCGTGGCGAGTTCCTTGCGCACGGCCTCCGGATCGACGGGCTGGCCCCATTCGAATTTCAACGCCGTGGCCTGCTTGCCGCAGCGGAGCGAGACATCGTTCCACTTGTCGGAGAACGCGCCGTTCATGCAGTTGAGCACCTTCTTCTTCACCACGTTTCGGAGTGAACCTTCCATCACGCCCCACGCGCTGCTCGTCGAAAGGTAGACGGGATCCTTCGTCACCATGAGTGCCTGTAGCTCGGGCTGGATGGATTGATAGAGCGCGACGAAGTCCGTGCTGCGATGCCCGATCATGGGCTGCGACATGGCGCGAAGCGTTTTTTCCGAGACGGCGATAGGACCGGGGATGAACAGTTTGTAACTCATGGTTTGCGCGTAGACACCGCGAAAACAGTTTACGTGCCATAACGCGTCAACCTTCATTCCGATTTAAGACCCAATCGAGATGCCGCCCAGATTAATGTGGAAAGCCGGAAATCAGGAATTTGCTCCGAAATCTATCCGGCGGTTCTTCCCTGATTTCCTGCTTTCCACATTCGTTCTTGGTTTGAGAGGTCGCTGATCCGTCATGTCGCAGTCCTGGCTGAAGAAACAAACCACCGCCCTCGAGCTCTATACGACCGATGTCATCTATGGTCGGCGAGCGGGAGCCGGGGTCGGACTGTATGGTGCGTTTTTGCACGCGCTGTCCTGGCTCTTCAACTGCGCGGTCCAACTGCGGCTCTGGCTTTATCAGCGGAGGATTCTCCACGACCAGCCGCTGGGCTGCCTCGTGATCGTCGTGGGCAACCTAACCGTGGGAGGGACGGGCAAGACCCCCGTCGTGGAAAAGTTTGCGCGCGCCCTCCGCGATCGCGGGCGCAAGGTCGCCATTCTCACCCGCGGCTACAAGAGCAAGGCGCCGCCATTCTGGAAGAAGTGGTGGTACCGGTTCACCCACACCGCCGAGCAGCCGCCGCGCATCGTGAGCGATGGCGAACGGGTGCTGCTCAACAGCGAGGAGGCGGGGGACGAACCCTACATGCTGGCGAAGAATCTTCCCGGGATCGTCGTGCTCGTGGACAAAAACCGCGTGAAGTCCGGCGCGTATGCGATCAAGCGATTCGGCTGCGACACCCTCATTCTCGACGACGGATTTCAATATCTCCCGCTCAAGGGCCGGTTGAATTTACTCCTCGTCGACAAGACCAACCCGTTTGGCAACGGGCATCTGCTTCCGCGCGGAATTCTCCGCGAGCCGATCAAACATCTGAAAAGGGCGAGCTATGTTTTCCTGACGAAGTCCAACGGCACGCGTGACCTGGATCTCGAGGCCTTGATCAAGGAGCACAATCCGGAAGCGGATATCATCGAGTGTGCGCACCAGCCGCAGTATCTGCAGCGCTTCGGCAGCGAAGGCGATGCGCCGGGCGCCCGCATCCCGCTCAGTTTCCTGAAGGGTCGGCGGGTGTTCGCGTTCAGCGGCATCGCGACGCCGGAAAGCTTCGAGAAATTCCTGCGCGATCTCGGCGCCTTGCTTGTGGGACGCGAGCGGTTCCTTGATCATTATCGCTACGCGGAGGAAGACATCGCGGAGCTCTTCGATCTGGCGCAGCGCGAAGGAGCGGAATGCCTCGTGACGACGGAGAAGGACGCCGTGCGCATCGCGGAATCGTTGCAGTGTCCGCTGCCGATTTATTATTTGCGGCTGGAGATCGACATCATCCGCGGCGCGGCGGATTTCGACGAGGCCGTCGGCAGGATTTGTTTCCCGCAAAGCGGTTCGCGCGCTCCGCTCGGAAGGTAGGGCCGGTAATCCTTAACCCGCCGTTGGCTTTTCGATCCCCTGAGGCGGTGCGTGAGTGATAACGCGCCCTGCCTCCGTCCGAGATCCACCGGCCCCGTTTACCTTTCGCTTGCAGGAATCACGAGGCAGGGCGTTAGTTGCCCGCTCATGATTATCGATCCCCGCATCACGCAACTCGCCGAGGGTCTCACTGGTTTTTCCACGGGATTGAAAAAAGGTGAACGCGTCTTCATCGACGCCTTCGATGTGCCGGACGCGATGGTCATCGCCCTTGTCCGGGCGTCGCGCGCCTGCGGGGCGCACCCGTATGTGCAGATCCACCGCGCCCGCATCACGCGCGAACTCACGCTCGGTGCCGCCGAGGACCAATACGCGCCACATGCCGAGATCGAACTCGCCCGCATGCAAAAGATGGACGCGTACATCGCGCTGCGTGGTTCGGATAACATTTTCGAAGCGTCGGATGTTCCCTCCGATCGCGTGCAGTTGGTTTCGAAGTTGATGAAGCCGGTGCTCGATCACCGGGTGGGTAAAACCAAGTGGGTGGTCCTGCGCTGGCCGACGCCAGCGATGGCGCAGCAAGCCGGGATGAGCACCGTGGCGTTTGAGGATTTTTATTTCAAGGTGTGCACCCTCGACTACTCGCGCATGACCCCGGGAATGAAAGCGCTGGCTGAGCTGATGATGAAGACGGACCGCGTGCATCTCAAAGGTCCGGGCACTGATCTGCAGTTTTCGATCAAGGGGATCGGCGCCCAACCCTGCGGCGGCCTCCGCAACATCCCCGACGGCGAAGTGTTCTCCTGCCCGGTGAAGGACAGCGTGGAAGGTGTCATTCAATACAACGCACCGACCGTTTATCTCGGCGCCTCCTTCGACAACATCCGGCTCGTTTTCAGCAGGGGCCGCATCGTTGAAGCAACGTCCAGCAATACAAAAAAGCTGAACGAGATTCTCGATAGCGACGCGGGGGCGCGTTACATCGGCGAGTTCGCCCTCGGTTTCAACCCGCACATCCTCGAGCCCATGCGCGATATCCTCTTCGATGAAAAGATCGCGGGCTCCTTTCACTTCACACCCGGCCAGGCTTACGAAGGCGTGGGCAACGGCAACAA
>JBDSSU010000607.1:0-9057 GCA_039928635.1 Opitutaceae bacterium
GGCAGGCGACCGGCGTGGGGTTATTTGGGGCTTTTAACCGGCGTGACGAGTTCCGCCCGCTCAGCGCGTTTGTCCTGCACGAGGCGGCGCACGTCGCCGTAAATCGTGATGTACACAAACATCATCAGAATCAGCACCATGAAAACTCCCTGGGTCGTCGCGACGAAGCTCATCGGGAGAGCCCGCCCCCGGAGCCGCGCGAGGGTGGCAAAGAGCATTTGTCCGCCATCGAGCACGGGAATCGGCAGCAGGTTGAAAACCGCCAGGTTGATATTGATCAGGATGGTGAACCAGAAAACGGCGACCAAGCCCGATTCGGCTGCGCTGTGAAAAATGCGCGCGATCCCGACCGGCCCGGCCATTTTTGAGAGACCAACGTCGGTGTGCGGATTGATCAAACTTCCGAGGTTCCGAGCGGTGAAGAGCAGCTGCTGCTGAATCTGCTTCCAGGGTGCCACGTGAACGGTTTTGGTGGTGAACGCTCCGCGCAGCACGATCCCCAGGCGGTATGTTTCGATTTTCGTTTCGGGGTCCGGCATCAATTTCGGCTGAAGGCGAACCACCACTTCCTCCTGATTCCGGAGTAATTTAAGTTCAACGGGACGTCCGTTGCTTTTCTTCAGGCGCTCCGAGATGAATCCGGTGTAGTGGATGGTCGTGCCGTCCAACGCGAGAGCGACATCTCCCGCTTTCACTCCTCCGGCTTCGGCGGGGGATCCGGCGACCAGTGACGAAACCGTCACCTTGACGGCGGGTTCGATTCCGATCTCCCGCACTTTTTCCGTGCCGGCGAGTTCCGGCAGAACCGACGTGGTCTGCTGCACTCCATCCCGGGTGTAAGTGATGTCGACCTGAGGCCTTTTCTTCGGGTCACGCCCGCCGCCGAGGGCGATGAGATTCGCGATGTCGCTAAACGAGTTCACCGATTTTCCGTCCACCGCGACGATCAAATCGTTCTCGCGCAAACCGGCGGTGAAGGCCGGACCCGGGACGGATTGTCCGGGACTCACTTCAATGGTGGGGCGAACGAATCCGACCCGGGTGCTTTGCTCTTCCTCCGCCACCTTCACGCCGACCGCCCACAGGACGCACGCCAGGACAAAGGCGAAGAGCACGTTGAACGCGGCGCCAGCGGCGAAAACGATCATCTTCGTGGTGTAGCTGAGGGGCGGCAGCTTCGTGACGTCCGTTGCCGTCGATCCTTCGATGGGTCCGAGGTCCGCGAGCTGCGGCAGGAGCACGTAACCACCCAGCGGAATCCAGGAGAGCCGGTATTCCACCCCGTCCCGTCCGTGCCAGGAAAAAATCTTCGGCCCGAATCCGATCGAGAACCGTTCGACATGAACACCCCTTCGCCGAGCGGCTAAAAAATGGCCGAGCTCGTGCACAAAGATCGTGCCGCCAAAAAAAAGCGCGACGAGGAAGATGCTCCAGACGTTGGAGAAGAGGGCGGAGATATCGGGGGACATCGAATCAGGGTTACGACTGAAGATTTCTCATTTCGGTTCCGGCAATCCGGCGGGCTTCGGCGTCAACAGCCAGGACGGAAGGAAGGTCAACGGGTTCAAAATTATCGAGACGGCGCATAGTGTGTTCGACCACCTGCGGAATCGCAAGGAAGGGAATCCGCCCCTCGAGGAAACTCGCGACAGCGACTTCATTCGCCGCGTTGTAGATCGCGGGCGCCACCCCACCTGCGGTCATCGCTGACTTCGCCAGACGCATCATGGGATAGCGGTCCTCGTCCACGGGTCTGAATTCAAACGACAGCAGCTGGGTGAAATCGAGCGGGGCATCCACGCCGGGAGCGCGCAGGGGGTGGAGGAGCGCGTGCTGAATGGGGAACGTCATCGAAGGTGGACTGAGCTGGGACAGCATCGCGCCATCGGTGAACTCGACCAGGCAATGGACGATGCTCTGCGGATGGAGCACGGCCTGACACTGGACGGCCTGCAGCCCGAAGAGCCACTGCGCTTCAATCAGTTCAAGCCCTTTGTTCGCGAGGGTCGCGGAATCGACGGTGATTTTTGGGCCCATGACCCAATTGGGATGCTTGATCGCGTCGGCCGGCGTCACGTCGCGCAGTCGGGCCAGCGGCCAGTCGCGAAACGCGCCACCACTCGCCGTCAGCACGATTCGCCGCAGCCCAACATGCGGGTGGCCTTCGATACATTGGGAAACGGCGCTGTGTTCGCTATCCACAGGGAGGAGCTTGGCGCCCGATTTCTTCGCGGCTGCCATCACAAACTTTCCTGCGAGCACGAGGATCTCCTTTGACGCGAGCGCGAGGTCTTTGCCGGCGGCCAGCGTGGCGAGGGCGGGCTCCAGCCCCGTGGTTCCCACCACTGCCACCAGCACGATATCGGCCTCCGGCAGCTGGGTGAGCGCCACCAGACCGCCCGCCCCTTGATGCAGCCGGATGTTCGCGGGGAAGCCGGTGGATTTCGCGGTCTGGTAGGCCTCTGCTTCGAAGATAGCGACATCGCGCACCGAGGGAAATTCCCGGACGATTCCGGCGAGCCGCTTCACGTTGGAACGCGCGGCAACTCCGACCAATTCCAGTTTGTCCCGGTGCGCGGCGAGGACGCGCAGGGTGCTTTCGCCAATCGACCCGGTGGCGCCGAGGAGGACGACGCGTTTTTTGGGAGAATCAGCCACAGCCGGAATCATCATCGCGCGATACGGCTCAGCTCAAACGATGAAGTTGAACCACGGATGAACACGGATGAACACGGATTTTCAAAGGCAGGAAAACGACGGCTCATGGTTCGACGAGCTGGGTCAGGCGATGAGCGGGGCACCAAAATGCTTTTCTGCATCCGTGTTTATCCGTGTCCATCCGTGGTTCCCCTTTTGTCCGTGCCCTGCTCAGAGCAGATGGAAAATCGCGTAACCGACCGGCGCGGTTAAGATGAGGCTGTCCGAAAGATCGAATACGCCGCCGATTCCGGGGATGGTTTGGCCGGCATCCTTGGTGTCCGCGCGACGTTTGATCACGGACTCAACCAAGTCTGACACGATGGCCAGGCTCGCGATGGGGATGGCGATCGCGGCGGCGAGTGCGGGGGTGAAACGAGCCGGCGTCCATTCGCGGCAGAAATACGCGATGGCGGCTCCGATCCCGGCGGAAATGAGGACGCCGCCAATGGCACCCTCCCACGTTTTCTTGGGGCTGATGTTGGGCGACATCTTGTGTTTGCCGAAAGCAAGACCGCTGAGCAGCGCGCCGACATCGCAGAACTTCGAAACCGCGATCAGCCATAGGCCGAGCACCAAACCACTTCGCTCATGCGGCTGATCCATGATCAAAACCCGCACGAGAAACTGCAGCATGAAGGGAACGTAAACCACGCCGAAGAGCGACCAGGCGAGGGTCTCGACCCGATTGTGCGGCTCGCGTTCACCGAGAATCCGGATGGAGAACACGACCACGGCAAGGGCCAGCAGTTCGCCCGGACCAACGACGTCCTTCAGATAGCAGGGGGCGAGCATCATCACCGCCGCGATGACCATTCCGAACCGGTCGAAGGGATCCGGTCCCATCTTTTTCACCATCGCGTAGAATTCGCGGAGGGTGAACACGGCGATCAAGGTGGCGAGCCAGACGCCGCCTTCGGTGCCGAGATAGCGCACGCAGAGAACCACGAGCGTCCAGAGCAGGAGAGTGCTGAAAATGCGTTTTGCCACAGGTGAAAGGGGATGGGGGGAACTTATTTCGCTGCGATCGCCGCGGGTTTCAGTTGTTCGCTGGTCAGTCCGTACCGGCGTTCGCGCCGTCCAAAATCGGCGATGGCCGCGGCGAGGTCCGCTTTCGTGAAGTCGGGCCAGAGTACCGGCGTGAACACGAATTCCGCATACGCCGCCTGGAGCAGCAGGAAATTGCTGATCCGCGATTCGCCCGAGGTGCGGATCACGAGATCTGGTTCCGGCAAATCGGGAGCGTAAAGATAGCGGCTGAACGTGCTCCATGAACTGTCGTTCAGTTTCTCTTTTCCCGCCGCCACCGCCGCGGCGTAGGCGCGAGCGGCATCGACGACCTCGGTGCGTGCTCCGTAATTGAGCGCGAGGACCAAGGTGTAGTCGGTGAACGCCTTGGTCTGCTCCATGGTCGTGCGCAGCAGTTCCTGCACGCCAGCCGGCAGCTCTTCGATGCGGCCAATCGTCCGCAGGCGAACGCGGTCGCGCACGAACGTCTTCAGCTCCTTCTTCAAATAAAACTCCAGCAGCCCCATCAAGCCGCCGACTTCGTCCTGGGGACGACGCCAGTTCTCCACGGAGAAAGCGTACAACGTCAGCACCTTCACTCCGAGGTCGCGTGCGGCGAAAGTCGTCGTCCGCACCGTTTCGACCCCGCGACGATGCCCTTCGATGCGGGGCAAACCACGCTGTTTCGCCCAACGTCCATTTCCGTCCATGATGATTGCCACGTGCGGAGGGACGTTGGCGGGGGCCCGTTCGACAGGCTCTTTACGGACCGGCATTTGGCTCATGCTTGCGGGAAAGTTAGGGAGTCGTCCTGGAATTTGACAAGGGGGAAGGCTGGGCGACGCTGACCCCATGGCCAAACTTCTGAGCCCGAGAAAAATCACGGCGGCTCTCGCTGAGTTGCCTGGCTGGACGTTTAAGCGTGATGCGCTCGCGAAAAAATTTGAGTTTCCCAGCTTCCGCGAAGCGATGGGTTTTATGACGCGAGTGGCGTTCGAGGCTGAAGCGATGAACCATCACCCCGAATGGACGAATGTTTATAACTGCGTCGCGATCCGGCTGAAAACGCACGACGCCGGAGGGAAAGTGACCGCGAAGGACGTGGAACTCGCCGAACGCATTCAGAAGATTTCCTGGGTGGGATAAGCCGGGGCAGTGCTGCGGCTCAAAGCCCGAGCATGAAATTGAAGGTGCGATCGGCCTGGCCCGGGAGCGTTTCGTGCGCGAAGTCGGGATAGATCACCACGTCTTTCTTGGCGGTGATCTTGTTGTAGGCGGCGAACTGGCTGCTCGGCGGGCAGATCTCGTCCATCAGGCCGGTGAACATGAGAACCTCCGCCTTGATGCGGGGGGCGAGATGCTGAACGTCGATGTAGCCCAGGCGCGTGAAGATCGCGGTCTCGCGTTCGTGACGAGGATCAAAGAGCCGGAAAAACTCCCGCAGTTCCTGATAGGAGTTTTTCGCGAGGTCCATTTCCCAGACGCGCTGATAGTCGCACAGAAAGGGAAAGACGGGCGCGACGCGTTTGATGCGCGGTTCCAGCGCTGCACACGCGAGCGCGAGGGCTCCGCCTTGGGAATTGCCGAAGCAACCCACGCGGTGCGCGTCGACTTCCGGAAAGCTCATCACCACGCGCGCCAGTTGCGCGGCATCCAGAAAGATTTGCCGAAACGCCAGCTTGCGCGGGTCGGGGTCATCGAGGCCGCGCACAATGTGTCCGCGGAGGGTCGGGCCTTTAACGACGAGATTGTCCTCGGAGCGCCCCCCTTGGCCGCGGCAGTCCATCGCCGCGAAGCAAAATCCTTCCGCCGGATAACCGAGTTTGTCCATCCAGTCGCCTGAGTTGCCGGAGTAACCGTGAAACTGGATGACCGCGGGTCGCTTCGCTGAAGTAGCGCTTTTCGGCCGGAGGTACTTCGCGTAAATGCGCGCCCCGCCCACCCCCGTAAACCACAGGTCGAAGCATTCCGCATGGCGCGGGGCCAGCACCGGGCTCGGTCGCAATTCCGGCCGCGGATCGGTGTCATCGAGTTCGCGAAGTCCCTCGGCCCAGTAAGCATCGAAGTCCGGCGGGCGCGGATTGATGCCCAAGTAGGTGCGCAATTCCGGGAGGGGTTTGTCGACCAGCGGCATGGTGGGTGGAAAAGCGCAACGTGGAGCGGTCGCCAAGCTGAGGCCAGCTCCAAGAAATCGTTTGTTCTCCGTTGGAGCGCCCGCGATGGTCGCCCGATGAAAATCGCCTTCATCAGTGGTACGAGCATCGTGAACTCCGCGCTGTTTTCCACCTGGGAGGTGCGCACGATTTCCACGATCTTCGGCGATGTTTCTTACAAGGCGCGAGGAGATTTCGTGCTCATCAATCGCCACGGGGATGGATTTCCGCTTCCGCCACACTCGATCAACTATCGTGCGAACATCCGCGCGCTCGCCGACTTGGGGCACCAGGATATCGTCTCGCTGAATTCCGTCGGCTCGCTCAAGGCGACATTGCCTCCGGGCACCTTGGTTTCGTGCAGCGACTATGTCGGACTGCAGCAGGGTCCGCAGACTTTCTTCGACCAAGAGCTGAAGGGTGGCGCTCCCGGTATCGCGAATAATCTCATTCCGCTGCTCATCGGGAAGCTCGCCCCCGAGTTCACGATCCAGCCGGGAAAGACGTATGTGCAGATGCGGGGCCCGCGTTTTGAAACCAAGGCGGAGATCAGAGTCGTGCAACATTGGGGCGATGTTATTGGCATGACCGCGGCGCACGAAGCGGATCTCTGCGGCGAGATCGGTCTGCGGTACAACAGCCTCGCGATGATCGATAATTACGCGAATGGGTTGGCAGGCACCGAGATCGATTTCGGAAAATTCAAGGATCTCGTCCGCGAAAACCAAGCCAGGGTAAACCGCCTGTTCGAGCGGCTGCTGGAAATCCTTGCCTGAGGCCGGCTGAACCGGCGACTCGCCTTACGAAGACGGCCCACGCGCCCAAGGGATCGGGACCAAAAGCCCGCCCGGGAACCATTGTTGAATTTTTTGGCAAAAAAACCTTTTCGGCCGCTTCGTCGAAATCGCGTTTGTGCGCGAGCCAATGACGGCTAGTTTGCGCGCTCATGAGTGACTTCGTGCAGCCGGCGCAGATCCATAATGCGAAACAAGCGTTGGACCGTTTGCGCGCGAGCATGCGGGTGACGATCAAGGGCAAGGACGACGTCATCGAACAGGTGCTCACCTGCCTGGTGGCGGGGGGACATTTGCTGATCGAGGATTTGCCAGGCGTGGGGAAAACCACGCTGGCCTATTCGCTCGCGCGGTCGATGGACTGTGCTTTTTCGCGAGTCCAATTCACGAGCGACTTGCTGCCGAGCGATGTCACGGGGGTGGCGATCTACGACGAGACGACGCGGGAATTCGTTTTCAAAAAAGGCCCGGTGTTTGCGAACGTCGTCTTGGCCGATGAGATCAATCGGGCCACTCCGAAAACGCAGTCGGCTTTGTTGGAGGTGATGGATCGGGCGCGGGTGACGGTCGATGGGGTGGCGCACGCGGTGGGTTCTCCCTTCATGGTTTTCGCGACGCAGAATCCCGTGGACTACGAGGGCACGTTTCCCCTCCCGGAAAGTCAGATGGACCGTTTCCTGATGCGGCTGCAGATGGGTTATCCGTCGGTGAACGATGAGCTGGAAATTCTGCGCACCGTGCGGGGTGGCTATGATGGCATCGCTCTCAACGCGGTCGTATCCCGCGAGCAAGTGTTGCAACTGCAAACCACGGCGACGCAGGTCTACGTGGAAGACAGCGTGCTGGAATACATTTTGAAGATCGTCAGCGCGACTCGCACCGAGGCGGATTTCCGCGCTGGGATCAGCGTGCGTGGTGGACTTGCACTGCGCATGGCAACCCAGGCCCGAGCCTTGTTGCACGGCCGCGATTTCGTTTTGCCCGATGATGTGGTTGCGCTGGTGGTACCCGTCATGGCGCATCGCCTGGCCCTTGCCCGGCAGACGAGCGATGCCTTGGAAGAGCGTCGTGCGGTGGGCTCGACGTTGAAACGCATTCTCGGCGCCGTGCCCATGCCCGCCTAGGCATTGAGAGCGCGGGCTGCCGCGCCGTTACGGCCCACCCCTCAATTTTTCTCCGTGAACGTTTCCGCCGCACCGCTTCGCGATTCAGTGGCTTCCCACGCCGAAGAGAGTGCCGAAATCCGCCACGGGCTCTCGGCGGAGTGGCATGGTCCCGGAGGCTCTCCCAAGGCTCGAAGTCGTTTCAAATGGAGCACGTTTTTGTGGTCGCTGGTATTCCCGCAGCGGCGGCAGCAAATATTCCCCACCGTTTCCGGAGCGATGTTGATCGCGCTCTCCATGGGCATCGGTACCGCGGCGTACAATTCCTCGAACAACATCCTCTTCATCGCGCTTTCCCTCTTGCTGGCGTGCCTGATTCTCAGCGGCGTGCTCTCGTGGTTGAACTTGCTCGGCGTCGCCTGGCGATTGCGGCTTTCGCCGCCGTTGCGCGTGGGGCAGCCGGCCGTCGTGGGGCTCGAACTCCGAAATGCCAAACGATTCCTTCCCACTTATGGTTTGTGGTTTGGTCTTTCCGCTCGATCGGTGGAAGTGGGCGAGCCGCCGAAGGCCGAGTCGACGTTTACCGCCCGGGGGATCGATGTCCGCGCCGCGCTGGCGAAGTCCGAAGAGGCGGATGCGCGTGGGCGGCTGGCGTTGCGCGAACGCCTCGATCCGTGTGGGGAGATGCGTTTGGAATGGATGTTAAAACCGGTTCGCCGCGGAGAGCTGGAGATCAAATTGGAAAACATCGGGGCGCTCTTTCCCTTCGGTTTCCTCAAAAAGCAGATCAGCGGTGATCTCAGGACTTCCGTGATCGTCTGGCCGGCGCCGGTGGAATACCGCCATTTTGCGGTGAGTCTCACCCGGCGCGCCGACAGCGGCGTGCGTGCGCCCCGCGCTGGAACCGGAGGAGATCTGGTGGCGTTGCGTCGTTATGCTCCCGGCGATTCGCACCGGCTGATTCACTGGAAGGCGACCGCCCGCACCCGGCAGTTATTGGTGCAGCAATTTTCGGCGGAACAAAGCGAAGGGTTTTCGCTGTGGCTCGATCCCGATCCCTCGGTCTGGACGCGCGCGGAACAGTTCGAGCTGCTGATCAGTTTCGCGGCCACGATGGCGGAAGATCTGTTCCGGGCCGGTCGTCTCGACGCCGTCGCGCTCGACCGTGAGCCGCTGCGTTCGGTGCGGCGCGTACGCGATCTGGAGTTGTTTCTCGACCAACTGGCCGTGTTCCAACGCGTCGTGGGAGACGATGAGCTTCCCACTAGCGAACCCGAGCGGGCGCTGATCAATTCCGTCTCG
>JBDSSU010000608.1:0-5213 GCA_039928635.1 Opitutaceae bacterium
GACAACGCGGCAAGGGAACCAAGCAGTTTTTACCCCCGCCCTGAACCGAGAACGAAGTGGTGACTCAGCAGTTTTCGCCGGGTACCGCGAACTTTCATTTCACGGGGCAGCCCGTTGTGTCGGCAACGCTCCCGCGTGACAACCCCTTCAAAAGTTTCCACGCTGCGCGCCATGACTCACGCATGGCAGGTCGCGAAAACGTACACGGACATTCTCTATCACAAGGCGGATGGCATCGCGAAAGTGACGATCAACCGACCGGAGAAGCGCAACGCCTTCCGCCCCCTCACCGTGGCGGAGATGACGGATGCCTTCGGTGATGCCCGCGACGATACCAGCATCGGCGTCGTCTTGCTCACCGGTGCCGGTCCGCACTCGGACGGAAAGTACGCGTTTTGCGCGGGGGGCGATCAGAGTGTGCGCGGCCCGGCCGGGTATATTGGTGACGACGGTGTGCCGCGGCTGAATGTCCTCGATCTGCAAAAGCTGATCCGCTCGATGCCGAAAGTCGTGATCGCGCTCGTCGCGGGATACGCGATCGGCGGGGGGCACGTTCTCCATGTGGTGTGCGACCTCACGCTGGCGGCGGACAACGCCATCTTCGGCCAGGTGGGTCCGCGGATGGGAAGCTTCGATGGGGGTTTTGGTTCGAGTTACCTGGCGCGCATCGTCGGTCAGAAAAAAGCCCGCGAAATCTGGTACCTCTGCCGACAGTACGGCGCGAAGGAGGCTCTCGAGATGGGCCTGGTCAATGCCGTGGTTCCCGTGGAGGCGCTTGAAGCGGAAGGCGTGAAATGGGCGCGGGAGATTCTCGGCCACAGTCCGCTCGCGATCCGGTTGTTGAAAAGCGGATTCAACGCCGAGCTGGACGGACAAGCGGGAATCCAGGAACTGGCGGGGAACGCGACCTTGCTCTACTACATGAGCGAAGAGGCGAAGGAATTTCATTCTGCTCAACGGGAGAAACGGAAGCCGAACGCCCGCAAATATCCGTGGCTGCCCTAGGCAAGCTCAGCTCGCCGGGGGTTCATTCGGCGGAAAGCTTCGGAGGTAGAGCTCTTCGACTTTCTTGCGCGCCCAAGGCGTGCGGCGGAGGAACTGGAGACTGGATTTGATGCTGGGATCATAGTTGAAGCAGCGAATCTCAATGAAGCGGCCGAGTCCCTCCCAGCCGTGTCTTTCCACGAGGCGCGTCAGGATCGTCTCGAGGGTGACGCCGTGAAGCGGATCTTTTGAAGGCGGTGCCGTCATTCGTGTTGCCGCCGACGATTTCGGCAATGCAGCCGTTTCGCACGGAAAAAATCGGCACGATTTAATGGGAGGTGGGCGTGGCGGATCCCCGCCTAAATCGCGCGTGCGAGGGCTTGCACGGCCTCCGGCGCCACGACGCGGTCGATATCCAACAACGTCTTCACCCGGCCTTTTACCTTCGCCATTCCCAAAAGATATTCGGTGTTGAGCTGCGCGCCAAAATCAGGCGTCGGTTCGATCTCAGACGCACCAAGAGTCACGACCTCTTCGACGCTGTCCACGATCAGGCCCATGTTAACCATCTGCTCGTTGAGCAGCTTCACCTGCACCACGACGATGCAGGTACGATCAGCGAATTCGGCCGCGAGGCCGAATTTCACGCGCAAATCGACCACCGGGATGACGCGACCCCGGAGATTGATCACCCCCCGGACGAACGCCGGCATCTGCGGGACGTGTGTGATCTTTTGCATCCGGATTATTTCCCGGACCTTGAGGATGGCGATGCCGTAAGATTCGTCGCCGAGTGCCACGGTCAGATACTTGCCGGCGAGAGCAGACGTTGACGAAGGGGCGGAGACACTCATGGGGCGGGAGATCGTACGGAGGGCACGCGTTGTCCTTGATCGACCGGAAGGCGGGCAGCTTGAGTCGAAACTCCGCCGAAGGTAAAACGGGTCAAGTTACCCGGGTTTGGGACGAAAAAGGTACGGAAGCTTTTCGTTAATGCCCCTTTCATCGGAGTCTCTTCAGGCGTTGGAGGAAGTCGCCAACCGCCTCGCGACGGAGTCGGTCCTCGCTCTGCCCGGCCGGGATGAAGGCCTCGTGCCGTCGTTTAGCCTGCTGGGAGATTTACGCGACCTGTGCGTCGGCGAGCCCGGATTGAGCGATCCGATTGTGGCACTCCGCGCGCGTTTCGAAACGCAGCTGGATGCAGCCAGGCCTTTCAGCGAGGAGCTGGTGCTGGGTTTGCGTGCGCTGGTCAGCTGGCTTCCGGGGGCAATCGGAAGCTTAAGAAGCGGTCGATCTATTCCTGTGCTCGCGACCCCCGCGGCACGACAAACCCCGGAGACTTCGGCCACGGTTGGACAAATGGACCGGGAAATGCGCGCGGAGGAACTGCTCAGCGTGAACTTGCAGGATAACCGTGAACTCTTGATGGAGTTTCACGGGGAGACCGTGGAGCATCTCCAGCAAATTGAGGCCGCCCTTTTGACGCTCGATCAACGGCCGGAGGATCCCGAGGCACTGAATTCAATTTTTCGATCCTTTCACACGATCAAGGGGAATGCCGGGTTTCTCGACCTGGGGCCGATGCAGGCGCTGGCTCATGAAGTCGAATCCCTCCTCGACCTTGCTCGCAATCACCAGCTGCGTCTCACCGCTCCCGTCATCACCGCCATCCTGCACAGTCGCGACGCCTTGCAGCTTCTCACGCATCAAGTTGGGGTCGCGCTGCAGCAGAATCGTCTGCCGGTGGAAATTATTCCGGTTCGGCACCTGATCGAGCAGGTAAGAAGGTTCGCGTCCACAAACCCCGGAGACGACGAAATTGCGTCTGCTCTGCGAGGGGAGCACGACAACGTTGAGCTGGAACTTCCGGAACTTCCCTCGTCCGTTCAGCCGCCGGCGTCGGCATTGTCGGTGCTGGGTGCGACTTCGTCGGCGCCCAAAGCCGCGAGCTCCACGGTGCGGGTGAACATCGACAAACTCGATTCGCTCATGGATGTGGTGGGCGAACTCGTGATCGTGCAGGTCCAGCTTTTGGAAACCGCGCGTCAGCTTGGCGGGGATCCCGCTTCGCCGATGCAGCGCAACTTCGCCCAGCTGCAGCGGATCACGAAAGAACTTCAGCACACTGCGCTCGGACTCCGGATGATCCCGATCAAGCCGACGTTCCAAAAAATGGAGCGCCTCGCCCGGGATCTCGCCCGCAACCTGGAAAAGAAGATTCAGCTCGTCACCAGCGGGGATGAGACCGAACTCGATCGCTCGGTGATCGAGGAAATTGGCGACCCCTTTGTTCACATGGTTCGCAACGCCCTCGATCACGGACTGGAAACACCCGCCGAGCGCCTGGCGGCCGGCAAGGCGGAAACCGGGACGCTTTCGCTCCGGGCCTGGCATGAGGGCAGTTCCATCGTGATCGAACTGAAGGACGACGGACGTGGCATCGACCCGAAACGGATTTACCAGAAGGCCGTGGAGAAGGGGATCGTGCCGAAGGACACGATTCTCTCACGGGAGGAGATCTTGATGTTGATCATGGCACCCGGCTTTTCGACCGCCGAGAAACTCACCGCGATTTCCGGACGTGGGGTGGGAATGGATGTCGTGAAGCGCAATATCGAACGGCTTCGCGGGACGATTGGGATCGAATCGGAACCCGGTCGCGGTTCCACGTTCAAGATCAGGCTCCCGCTCACGATGGCCATCATCGACGGCTTGGTGGTGCGCGTCGGCTCCGACCGGTTTATTCTTCCCAGTACTGCGGTCCAGCGTGCGCTGCGGCCGGCTCGAGAAAATATTTCCACGGTTCATGGCCGCGGCGAAGTGCTCGATTTGCGGGGACGGCTCATCCCGATTCAACGGCTGCATCGACGCTTCGGAATTGCGCACGAAGCCAAGCAACCCTGGGAGGGGATTGTCGTCATTGTGGAGCATGCGGGGAAAACCTCGGCGCTGCTCGTGGACGAAATGATCAGCAAACAAGAGGTCGTGATTAAGAATCTCGGTGCGTTCATGCAAAACCTGCCCGGGGTGGCCGGAGGGGCGATCCTCGGTGATGGCACGATTGCTTTGATCCTGGATCCCACCTCACTGTTGCACGCGGCGTAAACCGATCCTGATCCTCCCCCGTGACTCCGTCGAAACCCCTCACGCTCGAGCAAGTGTGCAGCCAGGCGCAACGCCTGCCGTGTTCGCCCTCGCTACTGCCGCGTTTGATTGCGGTGTTGCAGGACACGAACAGTGGAGTGGGAGAAATCGAGGATGTGATTCAGCTCGATCCGGCGTTGACCGCGTCGACCGTTCGCCTCGCCAACTCGGCGTTTTTCGCGAAGAGCGAGCCCGTGCAATCCGTGGGGGAGGCCGTCATGCGTCTGGGACAGAAAGAGATTTTCAAACTCGCCTCGCTCGCGCTGGCCAATCGATGGGAGTCCGGCGCCGGGAAAGGCGCTTATCAGGGTGATCCCGGCGATTTCTCGCGTCATGCCCTGTGCGTTGGCCTTGCCGCCGAAGCGCTCGCGGAGCGCACGGGCGAGGTCAACTCCGAAGCTGCTTACACCGCGGGCCTCGTGTGCGATATGGGCAAGCTGGCCATCGCGCAGATTTGCGGAGCATTTTTCCCGGAGATCCGGGTGCAACGGGCGAAGCAGGGTGGCAGCTGGCTGGAAGCTGAGCGGGCCGTGTTGGGTTATGATCACGCGCAAGTGGGAGCTCGTTTGCTGCGCACGTGGAATTTTCCCGCGATGTTCATTTCCGCGGCGGAATACTACCACCGCCCCGCGCAGGCGCCGGCGGGAAGCCGGCCTTTGCTGGGGCATCTGCACGCGGCGAAGTTTCTCGCGGTTTCTTACGGCGCGGGGGTGACGGAAGAGGGTTTTCTTTTCGAACTCGATGAGGCGTTCCTGGCGGCCTGCGGGTTCACCCCCGAGCAGTTGCTGGAACTTCTACCCGTCATGCACGAACGAGCTTTGGCCCGGCTCGGAGACAAACTTCACTTCGGCCCCGTCACGAGTTGAGGCGGAGGGTTGGCGGAGAAATTGTTCGTTAATCCCGGCGGGCGAGTTTGCGAGACGGGTTCCGTCACCGGCCGAGTGAGAATGAGTCGATTCCTCCGGGGGTTTTTATCGTCAGAACACCGGTGGCGATCGTGAGATGCAGCGTGCGGTTGGTCGTGCCGCCGACGAAAGCGCGCCACACCGCGAGCCGATTTTTGGAAAGGTAGAGCGTGATTGCCT
>JBDSSU010000609.1:0-4741 GCA_039928635.1 Opitutaceae bacterium
AGAAACGCATCACCGCGCCGACCTCGCTCATCATCTCCGCTTTCGCCGCGGTCACGGATGTCCGCGCCACGCTCACCCCGCAGCTCAAATTCGATTTTCCGAGTGGCACGGGCGTCCCGCCCGTGGGTTTGGAAAACGCAGAACACGGGCGGGACGCCCATGCTACGCTTAACCAAACCGTCCTTCTCCTGATCGATCTTGGCCGCGGGAAAAACCGGCTCGGCGCCTCGATCCTCGCGCAGGTCGTTTCTCAAATCGGCGAAGAGACACCGGACGTCGACAACCCCACCGATCTGAAAAATTTCTGGAACGCCATCCAGCAACTCGGCCGGGAGAAAAAACTTCTCGCCTACCACGACCGCTCGGACGGCGGCCTGTTGGTCACTGCCATCGAGATGGCGTTCGCCGGCCACACCGGCCTCGATCTGGAAATTCCTGCGGGACACAACGCCTTCAGCTCGCTTTTCAGCGAGGAACTCGGAGCGGTGATTCAGATTCGCGAAACCGATCTCGACGAGGTCTACCTCACGTTGCGCCAGCACGGTTTCATGACCTGCACCACCCGCATCGCAGCGCTGAATCGCGAGCACAAGTTCCGGGTGAAGCGCTCCGGCCAAATCCTCCTCGACGAAGACTTGTTCGCCCTGCGAGCGATCTGGTCCGACGTCACCCGTCGGATTGCGGCGCTGCGCGACAACCCCGCGTGCGCTGCATCGGAATTCAAACTGAAGCTCGACCGCGCCAATCCCGGCATCACGCCGAAGCTGACGTTCGATCTTTCCCAATCTTTCGCCACAGAGATCACGGAGCCGGGCACAGAGAGCACAGAGTCAACCCCCCGATCCTCCGTAGCTTCTTCTCCTTCCTCTGTGACCTCGGATCGGGCCTCTGTGCCCTCTGTGGCAAAGATCGGAATTCCAAAGTTCTCCACCCGTCCTCCCATCGCCATCCTCCGCGAGCAGGGCGTCAACGGGCAGATCGAGATGGCCGCGGCTTTCACCCGCGCCGGCTTCACCGCGATCGACGTCCACATGACGGATATCCTGAGCGGCCGTGTTTCCCTGAAAGATTTCCGCGGCCTCGCGGCCTGCGGCGGATTTAGCTATGGCGACGTCCTCGGCGCCGGCGAAGGCTGGGCGAAAAGCATCCTTTTCAATCCACGCGCCCGGGCCGAGTTCGCGGCCTTCTTCGCGCGCGAAGACGCCTTTGCTCTCGGTGTGTGCAACGGCTGCCAGATGATGAGCAACCTCCACTCGATCATTCCCGGTTCCGATCACTGGCCTCGCTTCGTGCAAAATCAGAGCGAGCGCTACGAAGCCCGTTTCGTTTCTTTGCAGATCGAGAAAACGCCGAGCGTGCTGTTCGCCGGCATAGAAGGCTCCGTGATCCCGATCGCCGTCGCGCACGGCGAGGGTTTCACCGAGTTCAAAAACGCCGCCGCCCTCGCCGCGTGCAACGAGTCCGGCCTCGTGGCGGGCCGCTTCGTCGACAACGCCCACCGTATCACCGAGCAATATCCGCTCAACCCCAACGGCTCCCCGCTTGGCATCACCGCGCTCACCACCACCACCGGCCGCGTGACGATCATGATGCCGCATCCCGAGCGAGTTTTCCGCACCGCCGCGATGAGCTGGCATCCGGAAACCTGGGGCGAAGATTCGCCGTGGATGAAGTTATTCTACAACGCGCGCGCTTGGGTGGGGTAGCCGTCGAGCGTGTCTGAGTTTCCGGCGCTTCGCCCTTGACCGGTATATGCCCGGCATATACCGGTTTCGCGTATGGCATTCGATCCCGCCCGCTACACCGGCTTCGAATGGGATACGGGCAACCTCACCAAGAATTCAGCCAAACACGACGTTACGTGCCGCGAAGCCGAGGAAATTTTCTTCAACCAACCGCTCATTGTTGCCCCCGATCCAGCGCACTCCCGAACTGAACCCCGTTTCCGGGCCCTGGGCCGCACCAATACCGACCGCCTGCTTCATCTGAACTTCACCCTCCGGGGAGACAAATTACGCATCATCTCCGCCCGTCCGACGAATCGCCAGGAACGCACCGCCTATGAAAAGTACCAAAGCTAAGACCCGGGCTCCCGCCACGGTAGTCCCGATGTCCGCCGCCGACGGCGCCAACTTCGATTGGTCGGCGGCTCAGTCGGCCGGTTTTCCGAATCTTCAGCCGAGTTCGGAGACCATTTCCCTGCGCATGCCGGTTTGGATGCTGCACAAGCTGAAATCCCGCGCCAACCAGCGGGGTGTGCCCTACCAAGCCCATCTCAAGGAAATCCTCGCCAACTCCCTGAGCGACTGACGTCCCCGTCTTCTAGAAATCGAACAACGGTCACGCGCGGCAATCGTCCGCAGTTCCTCGCTCGCCATCGCCGCGTGTACGATAACGGGCTGCGTGACGCTCATGATGCCGCACCCCGAGCGCGCCTTCCGTACCGCTGCGATGAGTTGGAGCCCCACCGACTGGTCCGAAGACTCCCGTTGGATGAAACCATTCCGAACGCCCGGGCGTGGGTGGGCCGACGCAAGCGAGTGCGACTAAAAGGCGTGTTGGCGTGTTCTCAGGCGACCCGCACCTCGGCAGCGGAGAAAAGTCAGGCCATTGTGGCCAAGACCCTTTCGCGTGCCCCCGTCTATCCGCCCGGCTCCCGTTATCTCTACACCGGCATCGATTACCTTATCGTTGGCTCATTGCTCAAAAAGGTAACCGGCCTCCCATGGGGAGATTTGATCCGTGAAAAGCTCCGGCAACCGTTGGGAATTACTAACGGCGGATTTGGTGCGCCGGGCACGCCGGGGAAAATCGATCAGCCGTGGGGTCACTGGGGCATGGTGTTCACCGGCCGCCCGGTCGCTCCCGATGGATTTTTTTCGCGCCTCAACCCGCCGGCGTTTTACGGACCGGCCGCCACCGCCCGAATGACGATCTCCGACTGGGCGAAATTCGTGTCGATCCATTTGCGGGGCGATCCGGCCAATCCCCACCACTCGGCGCTGCTGCTCAAACCGGACTCGTTCGTCGCTCTCCATCAAACTGCGCCAGGTAAGTTTTATGAGTCGGGCTGGATGCTCTCGACCCAAGCTTGGGCGCATGGCCACCGGCCGGGCGACACCGGCCGCGTGATCACCAGCGAGGGCGACAACGGATTTTGGCATTGCGATCCCTGGCTGGCTCCGGAGATCGATTTCGCCGTGCTCATCCTCATCAACCAAGGGAACGCCGCAGGACCGACTTCCGCCGGACTGGGCGTTCACGCTGCGTTCACAGCCTTGGTTCGCCGGTGTCGAACTGAGAAATGCGGGATCGCCGCGAGGTCCCAGCGTTAGACGCGACGTCCCGCGTCGTGTCGTAAACTCCCCTGCGACCATCGCCCTTCTCCGCTGTCGGTCCGTCGCCCATGAACGATCCCAAATTCCAGCAACACGGCGGACCCCACGCCGCCGAACGTCGAACCCAACGTCCTTCCTGGAAACGAATGCATCACAGCCCGTTCTTCTGGGTCGCCGCGGTCTGCATCATGGTCGCCATGATCATTTACGTGACGACGAACAATCTCTCGATGGTTCCCGGGGAAAGGGCGCAACCGCAGGTCCCCGCACTCACGCCCTGACCGTGCCCGTCAGCCGGTCTCAAACCGGCGCACTTGCCTGCGATCTCCGCGCCGCCATCGTCAGCCACATGTCCATTGCCGCCGAATCTGACCATGAACGTGCCGCGCATGCTCACCAGGTGGCGATCTATCGCGCGATGTCTCCCCAACAACGCCTGCAATTGGCCCTGCGGATGAACCGCAACATGCGCCAATTGATGGCCGTGGGTTTTCGCGACCGGAACCCGACATGGACGGAAATGCAGGTACAGCGGGCGGTGGCCGATCGCATCCTCTATGCCTCTACCGGATGAGTTGATCCTCTTCGCCCTCCGGCTGGAAACAATCGGCGCGCCCTACATGGTGACGGGCGCCACCGCCGCGATTCTTTACGGCCAACCGCGGGTGACGAACGACCTCGATGTCGTGCTCAGCCTCAACGACGCGACGCGGCTCGCACTGTTAAGCGCATTTCCGGAATCGGAATTTTACGTGCCGCCGGAAGCCGTCATCCGCGCTGAGCAGGCACGTCACCATCGCGGGCACTTCAACTTGATCCATCACGAAACCGGATTCAAAGCGGACATCTATCTCGCCGGCGCCGATCCGTTGCACGCGTGGGCGTTGCCGCTACGCCGCCGCTTATCATGGAGCGAAGGCGTGGAAATCATGGTGGCACCACCGGAGTATGTGGTGCTGAGGAAACTCGAGTTCTACCGCGAAGGTCGCTCAGCGAAACACCCCGCTGACATCCGCGCGATCCGCGAAATCACGGGCGTGGACGAAATCGCGATGGCACCCTGGCTGGAGCAAATGGGCCTCGGCCCACTCTGGGAGGAACTCAAGGTCGCGCGGTGACGGAAACCCATTTCGCGGCCGGTTGATGGTCTGCCACCAAACCACCCGCGGATCGGTCTCCGCCCCGAACCTCCTTTAGAAAGAAATGCCCAGCGAGACGGTGTAGGCTTTGGCTTTCCCGAACTCCGGTTTGATCTCTGGAAACATGCCGTGCTGATAGGCGGCGTCGAGGCTGCCTCGCGCTCCGAGGGCAATCCCGAAACCCGCCGTACCCGAGACTTCGCCGCGCGTGTCGAACGTGGCACCCGCGCGCAAATACAAGGCCCGATTAAACAACGCGTGCTC
>JBDSSU010000610.1:0-8697 GCA_039928635.1 Opitutaceae bacterium
TCCCTGTGGACCTACGATCACTACCACGGGAGCACCTTCGGGTATTACCTCGAGGCCTTGATGATCTTCGGCGACCTCACGGGGCTCGACCCGCGTTCGCTCGGAAAAAACGAACGCGCGGCGCTGGAACTCGGGCTCTCCAGCAACCAGGCAGTCGCGTTACAACAGGTCGCGTTCGACGAACTGTCGGCGACCAAAGGTCGTCCACCGTTGCAGCCATTCACACCGGTGGCGCTTCCGCACTGATTTTAAAACCTCAGCCGAGATTCGCCGACGTCCCCGTCGCGAACCAGGCCGGGATCATGCGGGTGTCCGCCTGCTTGCTGGCGAGGGGCATCGAGCGCGGGCTTCGATCGAGTCCACCGCGATCACCCACGGCCAACGGAGATTTCGTCGTCCCCTTCGTAGGGTTTATGATAGGCGAACAGAGCGATCGCCGAACACACGACGAAATAAATCAGCGTCCAGAGAGTCATCGCCTTGAAATTGGCGCTGCCCTCGACGGCGTGGCTGAACCACCTGTAGCCGTAGAAAAACGAACGCAGCAGAAAAGCCACCGCGAGAGCGCCGAAGAAGACCGCGACGGCGAGCTGCGCGAAACTGCGTTTGCGATCCGGGCGGCTCACGAAGTCAGCGTTTTAGCTCCGCCGCCATTTCCTTGGCAAAGTAAGTCAGGATCATCGCTGCACCCGCGCGCTTGATCGCGAGCAGCGACTCATGCCGGCACTTCGCGAGATCGAGCCAGCCCAATTTCGCCGCGGCGTGAATCTGCGCGTACTCGCCGGAAACTTGGTAGGCGGCGATCGGTTTGTTAACGGCATTGCTCACCTCGCGGATGATGTCGAGATACGGGCCGGCTGGTTTCACCATCACGATATCCGCGCCCTCGGCGGCATCGAGGGTCGCCTCGACCAGCGCCTCGCGCCGATTCGCGGGATCAAGTTGATACGTGGCCTTGCTGAGTAAATTCGTGCCCGCCGCCTGCGCGCTGCCCACCGCATCGCGAAAGGGTCCATAGTAGGCCGAGGCGAATTTCGCCGAGTAAGCCATGATGCCAGTGCTGGTGAATCCCGCGGCATCGAGCGCCCGGCGAATCGCGGCAATACGACCGTCCATCATGTCGCTCGGCGCCACGAGATCGACGCCCGCCCGCGCATGGAGCACCGCCATCTTCATGAGGATGGCGACAGTGCGGTCGTTCTCGACGTCATCGCGCGCCGCATTGAGCACCCCGTCGTGTCCGTGCGATGTGTAAGGATCCAGCGCGAGATCGGTCATCACGGCGAGCTCGGGCACCGCTTTTTTGATCGCCCGCACGGCTCGCAGAATCAGCGCGTCTTCATGCAGCGCCGCGGTCCCTTCATCGTCTTTGAGCTTGGCATCCAGTTTCGGAAACAGCGCGACCGCGGGGATACCGAGCTTCGCCAGCGCGCGACACTCTTTCACCAGATCGACGAGGTTAAAGCGGCGCACTCCCGGCATCGACGCGATCGCTTCGGGCGCCCCCTTCCCCTCGATCACAAAAAGCGGCGCGATGAAATCCGCCGGCCGTAGCACCGTCTCCTCGACCATGGCCCGCAGGCTGGCGGTGCGGCGCAGCCGCCGGGGGCGTTGGGGTAAATCGAGCTTGAAAGGGTCGGCCATGAGGAGCGGAAGAAGGACCGGAGTTAACCGCTAATCCTCCCTAATTCACGCTAATCTTCAAAAAAGATATGGAAAGACCGCGGCGAATTAGCGCCAATACGCGAAGCTTAGCGTCCCCCTTTCCGGTTCATGCCCATCCGCCTCCACGACTCCCTCACGCGCGAAATTCGCGAACTCAAGCCCTCGCACGCCGACGGCGTCTTCCGTTTCTACAATTGCGGCCCGACGGTCTGGGCCCCCGCCCATGTCGGCAACTTCCGGACCTTTGTCGTCAACGACGTCCTTCGCCGTCTGCTCGAACTTGAGTTCGGCGCCGACAAGGTGAAGCACGTTCGAAATCTCACCGACGTCGATGACCGCACGATCGCTCAAGCGCAGCGGGAGAAAAACCCGCTCGATGCGATCACCAAGAAGTGGACGGATAAGTTTCACGCGGATTGCGACGCGTTGAACTGCCTGCGCCCGCACGTCGAACCCACCGCGACCGGCCACATCCGCGAGCAGGTCGACATGATCGAATGCCTCATGCGGAAGGGAAACGCCTACCGCGCCGCCGATGGCTCCGTGTATTTCAAGCTCGAGTCGTTTCCCGATTACGGCGCGCTTTCCCGCATCAAGGAGCGCGAACTCAAAATCACCAACACGGTGGCCGATGCCGACCACAAGGACTCGGTCTCGGACTTCGCGCTTTGGAAAGCTTACAAGCCTGAGGAAGACGGCGACGTGAAATGGCCCGGCCCGAAAGGCGCGAGCGAGGGCCGGCCCGGCTGGCACATCGAGTGCAGCGCGATGATCAAAAAACATCTCGGGGAAACGATCGACCTCCACACCGGCGGCGTGGATCTGTTGTTTCCGCACCACGAAAACGAAATCGCGCAAAGCCAGTGCTGCAATGGCACGACGTTCGCGAACCACTGGTACCACAGCGAACATCTCCTCGTGGAAGGCACGACGATGAGCAAGAGCAAGGGCAACTACTACACGCTGAGCGATCTGGTCGAGAAAGGTTACTCGCCAATGGCCGTGCGCTACGCGCTTTTGAGCGGTCATCCGCGCAAGCAGCTGAATTTCATGTTGGACTCGCTGCACGCCTCGCAGAGTGCGTTGGCGAGCTTGCACGCGTATCGCGCCACCTTGCACGACCGTGGCGTGACGACCGATACGTTCGGGCCGGTGATCGCGGCGTTGCAGGAAGATCTCAATGTCCCCGCGGCGCTCGGTGCGCTCTTCAAGATCGTCAATCGCCGCGACGGAGAACCAGACGCCGCGTCTTTCGACCGCGCGATGTTCGCGTTGGGAATTAAATTGGACGCGGTGGTTCAACCCAAAGCCGCCATTCCAGCCGACGTCACCGCCCTCGCCGAGAAACGCTGGGCAGCGAAACAAGCCAAGGACTTCGCCGCCGCCGATGCGTTCCGCAAAGAAATCGCCGCCGCCGGTTGGTCAATGCTCGATCGCAAGGACGGCTACTCCCTCGAACCGCTGAAGAAATAAAACCCCGATCCTTTGCCACAGAGGACACAGAGCTCCGACACAGAGTTCAGAGAGTCCAAACCAACCGATTGTGATTTCTGATCTCTGTGCCCTCTGTGTCTGGGCTCCGTGCTCTCTGTGGCCCACTCCGAAACTTTTCCGTCCCTCCCCTTTCCCATGTCCATGACTCCGCTTGAAGAACTCCGTCACTCCGCCTCGCATATTCTGGCGACGGCCATCCTGCGCATCTTTCCCGATGCGAAGCTCGACATCGGACCGCCGACGGACACCGGGTTCTACTACGACATCGATCTCGATCATAAATTCACCGCCGACGATCTCTTGAAGATCGAAGCCGAGATGAAAAAGGTGGCGGACGAAAACCAGCCGTTCCTCCGCAAGGAAGTTTCCCGCGAGGAAGCCGTCGAGATCATCACGCAGCGCGGCCAGGAGCGCTACAAACTCGGCCGTCTCGCCGACATCCCCGCCGACGAAAAGATTTCGTTCTACCAAAACGGCGAGTTCATGGATCTCTGCGCCGGCACGCACGTGCGCTATTCGTCCAAGCTGAAAGCGTTCAAGCTGCTCTCGATCGCGGGCGCGTATCACCGCGGCGACGAGAAGAACAAGCAGCTCCAGCGCATCTACGGCACCGCGTTTCCGACGAAGGAGGAACTCGCGCAACATCTCGAACGCCTTGAGCAGGCGAAGGCGCGCGACCACCGGAAGCTCGGCAGGGATCTGAAACTTTTCGTGATCGACGAGGACGTCGGCCAGGGGCTCATCCTCTGGACGCCGAACGGCTCGATCATCCGGCAGGAGTTGCAGGACTTCATCGGCGGCGAGCTGCGCAAGCAGGGCTACTCGCAGGTGTTCACGCCGCACATCGGCAAGCTCGAACTCTACAAGACCTCCGGGCATTTCCCTTACTATAAAGAGTCGCAGTTCACGCCGGTGATCGAAAACGAGTCGCTCGCGAAAGTCCTCGGCGAAGGTTGTCCGTGCGGCGATGTTTTCGCGCGGCTCGAAGCGGTCTCGGCGCGGCTCGCATCACAGGTGAACCAGCGCACCGGTCGGGAAACGATCACGCCCGACCGCGTGATGCCGGACGACAAGCTCCTCGATGGCTTCATGCTGAAGCCGATGAACTGCCCGCATCACATCAAGATCTTCGCCTCGCAGCCGCACTCGTATCGCGACCTGCCCGTGCGGCTCGCGGAGTTCGGCACCGTTTACCGCTGGGAGCAATCCGGCGAGCTGAACGGCATGACGCGCGTCCGCGGCTTCACGCAGGACGACGCGCATCTTTTCTGCACCGAGGAGCAAGTCGCGAAGGAAGTCCTCGGCTGTCTCGCGCTCGTGAAAATCGTGCTCACTACGCTCGGCATGGCCGACTACCGCGTCCGCGTCGGACTCCGCGATCCCGACTCCAACAAATACACCGGCGACGCCGCGAATTGGGACAAAGCTGAGGCGGCCTGCCGCGAAGCTGCGAAAACGCTCGGCGTTCCGTTCACCGAAGAGCCGGGCGAAGCTGCGTTCTACGGACCGAAGATCGACTTCGTGATCAAAGACGTGATCGGCCGCGAGTGGCAGCTCGGCACCGTGCAGGTGGACTACAATCTTCCCGTGCGCTTCGACCTTTCCTATATCGGCGCGGACAATCAGCCGCATCGTCCCGTGATGATCCATCGGGCACCCTTCGGTTCGATGGAGCGTTTCTGCGGCGTGCTGATCGAACACTTCGGCGGCGATTTCCCGGCATGGCTCGCGCCCGAACAGGTTCGGCTCGTGCCGATCAGCGACAAGATGAACGACTATGGCGCAGGCCTGCTCGCGCAGCTCAAAGCCGCCGGCATCCGTGCGACGCTCGATGCGCACAGCGACAAACTCGGCGCGAAAATCCGCCGCGCCGAACTCGACAAGGTCCCTTACGTCCTCGTGCTCGGCGCCAAGGAAGCCGAGGCGCAAAGCGTCTCGGTCCGCAGCCGCGCCCGCGGTGACGAAGGCGTGCAACCGTTCGCCGCCTATCTCGAAAAGTTGAAAACGGAAATCGCGACGCGCGCCCTCCCGGGAAAAAGAACGTCTGAAGCAGTGACGTCCGTCTGAGCTCGCACGCGGGGAAGAACTCGCACGGCTGAAGGCTTCCGCCCCGGCAGCCGACTGCGAGGTGAAGCCGGAGCGCAGACGTTAAGCGCTGCCTCCCATTGCGGCATGCGCCCGAGCGGTTGCCGCTCTGCCCGCAGGTGCCAGCGGACGAGGCGTCGTTCCTGACTTGGTTCGTGGCCAAGCGACCCGACACGTCATCCTCACGCACGCAGTTTTCAGTGAGAGATCATCAGGCACCCCTCGGTTCCGAACATGGCGCCGGAGATTCTGGTCAACAATGCGCGCATTGTGAGGATTGCCGGGGCCGCGCGTTCTCCGGGATGGTTTTTGCGGGGTTTGTCCAAGACCCCATGACTGGCAGCTTTCCCCCTGACTTACACCCCTCGTTCCTTGGCCTTGGGCCGCTCTTTTAACCGTAATCCGGCACGGAAACCATGCCGGTTTTCACCCGATGAACCCACACCAAAAACCACCCGTTAGTCTTCGCCGGCTGATTTTCGCTCCGGCCTGTCTGCTGATCGTTGCGAGCCAGCTCGCTTCTGCCCAAGTGGCAGCGCCCGACGCCGTCACGCTCGCAAAATACGACGCCAATAAAAACGGCCGGCTCGACGCCGACGAAATCGCGGCGATGGAAGCGGCGCAGCGCACGTCCGTCACTCCCGCCACCCGTGAAGGCCAGGGTGACGCGTTGATGCTATCCCCCTTCGAAGTCGTCGCCGAGACCAGAGGCTACTATCAGGCAAACAGCATGTCCGGCACGCGTCTCAACTCCAAAATCGAGGACTTGGGCCAGTCGATCACCGTGATGACCAAGGAGCAGATGTCCGACTTCGCGATGCTCGATATCAATGACGTGTTCGACTACATGGCGGGCACGGAAGGCACCGGTTCCTACTCCGCCTTCGAAGTCGATCGCACCGGCGCCGTGACAGACAACGTGAGCCTCGATCCGAACAACGCGAACCGGGTCCGCGGCATCGGCAACGCCAACATCGCTTTTGGCAACATCGGGGTCTCGGGACGGGTGCCGGTGGATCCGCTCTGGATGGATTCGCTGGAGCTGAGCCGCGGCCCGAACGCCAACATCTTCGGCTTGGGCAACTCCTCCGGCACCGTCAACCAGGTGCCCGCCACCGCCAACCTGACCCGCAACTTCACCAAGGTGGAGGTTCGCGCCGACAGTGACGATGGCTGGCGCGGCTCGCTCGATGTGAACCGCGTTCTCCTCAGGAACAAGCTGTCGCTGCGTGCGAGCTACGCGTATCAGCACACGGGCTTCGTGCGAAAACCCTCTGGTGAGGACGCCCGCCGCCTCAGCTTTCAAGCGAAAGTTCAGCCCTTCAAGAACACCACCCTGTCGCTTTCCTGGTATCATTATGACAACGCCTCCCAGCGGCCCAACTACACGACCCCGCGCGACTTCATCACCACTTGGCTCGACGCCGGGAAGCCAGCTTGGAATCCCGTCACCCGCTTGGTCACTCTCAACGGCGTCAGCTATGGCCAGGGCCTCGTCGCGGGTTCCACCACGCCGATCACGACGCTGCCGCTTTACTTTGCCGGGGCCGACGCGCGCTCCGTTTTTCGCATTGGAAACGGGGGCGAGGCCCCCTACTGGTCGGCCCCGACGGTCAATACGAACGCGACGTCGCCGCTTCTGAATACGGTGACGAACACCGTTCGCTTTGTGCAGACGGCGCAGGTTCTTTTCTACGGCGCCGCCCAGCCCCTCTTCCAAACGGGGGCGGCGCTTGCCGACAAGTCGATCTACGACTGGGAGCGCATCAACCTGAGTTCCTTAAACAAACAGTGGGATGATTCGAACTACTACGTCGCCCAGCTCGACCAATTCTTTCTCCACACGTCCAAGCAGACCTTGGCCGCGCAGGTCACCTACATGCGCGAGGATTCCAAGCAAACTCAGAACCAGCCGACCGGCGTCGCGAGCGTCAACGGCATCCAAGGCCAGATCTATGCCGACCCCAACAGCGCCAACCTCGACGGCTCCCCGAATCCCTACTTCGGCCGGCCCTACTTGAAAGCCGCCGAACCCTTTCTGCGGAACAAGCCCCTCTTGTGGCAGACGACACGAGCCCAACTCGCCTATCGCCTGGATTTCTCGCAGGACAAGGGTTGGAGCAAGTGGCTCGGCACCCAGCAGCTCCTCGGTTACTATGAGTACAAGGACCAGGAGACCCGCCAATATTCCTGGCGCCATACCGGCACGTCACTTGACGTCCCTTGGATCAAAGCGCTCTACGATGCCGGCATTCCGTTGGCCAATCGCACGACGGCCAACAATGCCTATGCGCTCGCGCCGGGCAACGCCGGGCGTGTCTTTGAACAATACTACGTCGGCAGCACGTCGGGCGGCGGGGTTCAATATGCGCCGAGTTCCTTCCCCGACGGCGCCACGCTCCCCTTCGTCTGGGGCAATACGGGGGCTTTCAACTCCAACCCCACCAACGTCGCCTTCACCCCGAGCCCGGACGGCTCGGGATCCCTGTCCTCCTCGGAGCTGGTGATCAAGTCTACCGGCGGGGTGCTCCAGAGCACCTTCTTGACCGGCAAGCTGGTCGCTACGCTCGGACTGCGTGAAGACAAGGTCTACTCCCGCAATGCGGTCAATGCCCTCCTCACCCCCGACCTCCGGAACTTTAACTACGGCGTATCCGACCAGTGGCTGCCCACCTGGCGCCTCGCCCAAGGCAAGACCAAGTCGGCTTCCTTTGTGGCCCGCCCTTTCCGCGACCTCAAGTTCCTGACCCACGAACTGGAAAGCGGCAGCGGGGTGCGCCGTGTCCTGGCCGAAGTCATCAGCAGTTTCAGCCCCACCTACAACCGGTCAGACAGCTTCATTCCGGTGGGGCCGGCCGTCGATCTGTTCCTGAAGCCGCTGCCGAACCAATCCGGTAAAACCAAGGATCTGGGATTCTGGATTACGATGTTCGATCGCAAGCTGAGCCTCCGGTATACCCATTCAAAGACTGACGAGATCAACAAGCGTAACGGAGACATCGCCACCATCGCGCAGCGGGTGCTGCGCGCCGACGGCCTCAACGCCGCGGATCCTTTCAACCTCCAGGATCGCTCCACCGAGTGGATCACCCAGCTCAACCCCTCGTTCACCCCCGCCCAAATCAAGACGGAAGTGGCCAGGACGATGGGTCTGTCGGAGGCAGTCATCGATGCTCTGGAGGCCAACATTGCCGCGGGCACACTCTCCGCGACGCAGGACAAGGTCTCCACGAGTGATGAGTGGGAACTCAACTACAACCCCACGAAAGCTTGGACGATCAGTGCCTCACTCACCAAAACGGAGGCGGTTAACCAGAACGCCGGCGACACGATCGAGAAGTGGATCGCCACCCGGATACCGATCTGGACCACGGTCGAAGATCCGCGCTTCACTCAGAGTGTTCCGGCCGCAAACACTCTCCCCGTCGGAGCGACTGGCCACCTGCTCTGGCG
>JBDSSU010000611.1:0-13524 GCA_039928635.1 Opitutaceae bacterium
GGTCGCCGAGTGGATGTTGCTCGCGACTCGATAAGAGGGTTGGTCGGAGCGTGGCTCGACTTCGACTAGGCTGGAGAGAGTACACGGCCAAAAATCGATCCGGGTTAAGGCGCGATACCGACGTCGTCTTGTGAGGAAGGCCTGTGAGTTTGTCCCACGCCAAACTTGGAACTCACGTGGCCTATTCAATCGTCGCGTGATGCTCCGCCGCCGGATTTCCCGGTGAAAAATGGAGGGCTGAAGCCGGGCCATGTAAGATTTGCGACCGGCCGGGTATTAATCAGGCGATGAAACTGAAATTATTTCCCACTCCAGCGATCGAAGATGCGAGCCGCTCTCCGGCCGACCGTTCGATTCAAATCCCCTTCCTCCCCCATCGTCGTGTTTCGCGCAAGACGGCTTGGTGGGCGATCGCGGTCGGAGTCTGGCCGGTGTTGATCTATGAAATTTTCTCTGCCGGAGCGCGTGAGCGAAGGCAGGTCAAGCGGGCGAAGGAATCGCGCCGCAAATAGACGGATCCCACCACTGCCGATCCATCCTTCGCCACGGAAACGACGAGGGCCGCCCCTCACAGGCGGCCCTCGCATCCTTCAACCCCTCCCGACGGAGACAGTGCTCGCCGAGAAAAGCCGGACGAACGTGGGGAATACGTATTTGCGAACGGTGTGGGTTGAGGTTGGCAGGAACTTCTGCCCGCACCGATTCGCGATCGAGAGCCCGCTGCCTGTTTTGGTCGGCATGGGGGACGCGCCGAACCTTTTTATTACGGGGTGACGATGAGTGTTCCTTGCATCAGTCGCCAGTGGCCCGGGAACGTGCAAACGTAAGGATACCGACCCGGGACGGTTGGCGCAGTAAACGCGATCTCGGCGGTTTCCGTCGGATTCACGAGCGGCGTAAAAGCCAAAACGTCCGGCGAGTCTGGAACGTAGCTGCGGGCCATCGCGGTGGGATCGGTGAGAAACCGATCGGCGATCGCGCCGACCGCCTCGATTGTTCCGGGGCGAAGCAACAGGAAGTTATGCGGCATGTGGTCGTTGTTTTTGAAGATGAGTCGCACCGGCGAGCCGGCCTTTACCGTGAGTTCGGCTTTGTCGAATTTCATCACGTCAGGAATCGCCCCGAGGTTCAGAACCACGGCGTTCTGGGCAGGTACGGGCACCGGGGCGACCTTGGGGGTGGTATCGCTGCGCGCCAGCACGTGGTTGATCACCGCTGACAGCGGATCGCTGATGGTTTCATCGGTGGGACCCACTTCGCGGATGGTCACATCGTCGAACCAAGCGGATCCCTGGCTCGTGCCGCCGCTGGCCGCAGCGCCGAGCGAAGCACTGGCCGTGATCGTGATCTCCTCCTGATTCGTGGTCGTGATCGGAATACGCAATTGGGTCCAGTCAGACGTTGCGCGGACGATGCTCGGAGGCCCGCCCCGACCACCACCACCACCGCCGCCCCTGCCGCCCAAGCCCTGCACGGCGAGCGTCGCTCCGCCCAAGTTAAGGCCTGCGCCGCCACGTCCTCCACCCGGGCCACCGGCACGCCCCGCCGGCGCCGCAGGAGCCGCCGGCAGGCCGGCGGTCTTGACCCAGCCGCTGAGTTCGTAGCGGAAATTGCGCTTCACCTTCACCTTCGTGCTCGCGCCTCCTGCAGCGCCCTCACCTTTCAAAGTGACCAGCAGGCTATGGTGTCCGCCATGCGATACATCCGCGCGGATCGCCTGGACTTCCCCAGCCGTGGCAACCTTCTCCCAGCCCGGAGGGAGCCCGGCTCCACTCGTCATGAGCAACGACGACGTCAGCAGCGTGCGCGACGCGTCGTTCTGGGAATTGCTGGCGGCGGTCTTGTCCTCGGGTGATAGCGAAGCGATGAAACCTTCGGACTGCGTGGTGGCGGCCATTTTGGCCGCGTCACCGGACCAACGGTCCAGCGTGGCCGTCTGCGCCACCAGCATGCCCCGGATCGCCGGCCCGACCGCAGGCACGTTGGGCGATTCGGCGAGCGCGAGCAGAGCAGCCAGGCGCACTTGGGCGTCCGCGTCTTTCAGCAAGTTACCGGACGCGATCGACGTGGCGGTCGCAGCCGTCCGCGGCAGCACTTGCACCGCACTGCGGCGCACGCCGGCCGAAGGATGCTTCAACGCGTCGGTCGCCGCGGCCAAGGCGTTCGGATACGAGTCGAGGGCATTCAAGCCTTGCAGCGTCCACAGTGCGTGCGTCGCGCCAACATTGAGGCCCACCTCATCCACGCTTTGGTCTTTGGTGAGCTCGATGAGCGCAGGCACGACATCCTTGTAGCCCCGCTCAACCAACAGGCGCTGCGCATGGCGGCGCCAGAGCAGATTGTCATTTTTCAACGCGGCCACGAGCTGGCCCGGGGTGGCGGTGTGCAGGTTGGGCTGGACCGAGGGGGTTCCCTCTTTCCAGACGACCCGATAAATCCGGCCGTGGCTCTTGTCGCGGAGCGGGTTGTCGTAGGCGTTACCCAGTCCGTTTTTGAACCCCGCTGGGGTGGGATTGTGCTGAATGATGTAGTTGTACCAATCGATCACCCACACCGAGCCATCGGGACCCACTTCCGCCATGATCGGGGCGCACCATTCGTCGTCGCTCGCCAGCAGGTTGGTGGGATTGCGCGATCGAAAATCGGCGCCATTGGGCTCCAAGTTGAACTCGCCCACCAAGTGGCCGGTCGGCTCGTTCACGAATGCGACGCGGTTCCAATAGCGCTTCGGAAAGGAGCGTGCGGTATAAACCGCGTGACCGGCGGCGGCCGTGTAGCCGCCGAAAACATCCACTTCGCGAAATTTGGGGGTGATCGGCAGGTAGCGTGAGGTGTCGGCGATCGAACCGAGAATGGCGGCGTTGAGACCGGCCGGCGGATAATAGCGCGAGGCGATCGGCATATAGACGCTGGGAACGTTGTTGGCCGTGGAGGCGAACACCGTCCCGTTCTCATCGAAACCCAATCCCCACGTGTTGTTGTTCGTGTTACGGATGGGCTCCATCGCGGAGCCGTCCGATTTAAAACGATAGATGCCTTGCCGGATCTGCGGCACCGGTTTTCCGCCCACGCTTCCTCCCATGAAGGAGGAGTAGCCCACGACACCCCAGATCCAGTTGTCGAGGCCGTAGGTGAGATTGCTGGGTCCGGCATGGGTGTCGCTCCGGTTCCAAGGGGTAAGCAGCACTTCATTGATGTCGGCCTTGTCGTCGCCGTCGGTGTCTTTGAGGAACAGGGTGACAGGCGCCTGATGTACGATCACTCCGCCCCGTGCGAAAGTGAGAGAGGTGGGGACGTTCAGGCCGTCGGCGAAAACGGTGAACTTGTCGGCCTTGCCGTCGCGGTTGGTATCTTCGCAGATCACGATCCGGTCGCTGCCCTTCTGACCGGGATCGAGCAGGCGGTTGGGATAGTCGATCGCTTCGACGATCCAGAGCCGGCCGCGTTCATCCCACGCCATCGCGATCGGTTTTTTGATGTCCGGGTCCGAGGCAAAGAGCTGCAGCTCGAATCCTGCCGGGACAATAATGTGCTCCATCGACTGCTGCGGAGTCATTGGCTTTTGAATCTTCGGCCAGGGATTCGCGCCTTCGCGAGCGGCGGCGGGATCGGCACTGTAGAAAGGCACTTTGGCCGTTTCGGTCGCATCTTGATACTCGAAGGCTGCCACGGCGGCTTTCTTCGCGAGTGAATCAGGGAGCTTCTGTCCAGCGACATAGCGGATGCCGCGCTCCATGAGATCGATAAATCCCGGGTTGGCCCACGTGCGTTGATCGTGGCCCCACGCAGTGTAGAACACGCGCCCTTTTCCTTCGGTGCGCACCCAGGTCCAGGGTTCGTTTTCGCGATATTCGAGAACGGTCCGATTGGTTTCGTTGTGCCGGTCGTGGACGTAAGTTTCGTCCCAGCTTTCAAAACCAGTGAAGCCCTGCATCACCGGGTGGCTGGCGTCGGCGATGCGGGTACGAAAGGTATCGGTCTGGTGGCTTTTGAAACGCCCGCCGACGAGTTCGATGAAGCGATCAGAGTTACCGAAGGCCGCCGAAGCGCAGTGCACAGCGACGAGTCCCCCACCCTGCGAGACGTAATCGACGAGCGCTTTCTCCTGCGCCGGCTCGAGCCGGGTGGTGTTCGCGTAGATCAGGAGCGCATCGTAGCGCTTGAGATTTTCGAGCGTGAGCGCAGCTGAGGTGTCTTCCGTGTACACGAGCTGCACGCCGCGCGTGAGCATCGCCGGCGCGAGGTCGCGCAAGCGGACACTGGGATTGTGGATCCCGTTATCCCCGAGAAAGAGAACCTTCATCGGGGCCGCGAGCGCGGAGGCGGCACCCGCGAGGCCGAAGCACACCAGCGCAATGAAGCGGAAAAAGCCGACGCGTGGCGCCGGGCGGAGGGAGAGAGTCATGAGCAGGGAGGGGTTGATGAAATGACTGAGGTAAACGGCGGCAATCCGCGGTCCGAAAGGGTTTGGAGATCAGCGACCGTCCCAAGTAAAGCTGCCGCCGGGTTCGAGCGTCAATTCGCGGGAAGCGTCGCCGTAGACCAGCCGCGTGCTGCCGCCATTCGTCGAGCGAAGGGTTGCCGCGGTCAGGCGACCGTCCCGCCAAGCGAGATCAATCTCGAAACCGCCGCGCGCCTTCAGCCCCTTGACGCTGCCAGTCGGCCAGGCCTTCGGGAGCGTCGGCAGGAGTTCGATCGCGAAAGCGGGCGCGCCGGAGGGCTGAGTCCGCTCCGGCTGGAGCGGAACGTGGGACTGCATCAGCATTTCGGCGATGGCCGCCGAGCCGCCCATGTTGCCGTCAATTTGGAAAGGCGGGTGCGCGTCAAAGAGGTTCGGGTACGTGCGCTCCGGGCCCAGTAGCGCGCGCAGAATCGTGTAGGTGCGTTCCGGATCCTGCAGACGCGCCCAGAGATTTAACCGCCAGGCGATCGCCCAGCCCGTGGAGATGTCTCCCCGCGTTTCCAGCGTCTTCTTGACGGCGGCGGTCAGCTCCGGCGTCCCGCGCAACGTGATCTGGTTGCTGGGATAAAAACCGTAGAGATGCGAAACGTGCCGGTGCCGCTGCTCCGGCGCGCCGGCGTCCCAATCCTCGAGCCATTCCTGCAACTGGCCTTGCGCGCCGATCTGATAAGGCGGCAGCCGGTCCCGGGCCGAGCGGACTTTGGCCGCGAACTCCGCATCGGTCCCAAGGATTTTGGCGGAGGCGATGCACGCATCGAAGAGGTCGCGGAGGATGGCGTTGTCCATCGTCGGCCCCTGCGCGACGGAGACGCCGCGATGATGCGGATTTTCCGGCGACACCGAAGGACTGGTGATCAGCCAGCCGTGGGATTTTTCCTCCACGAGCGTTTCGAGAAAGAATTCTGCCGCCCCTTTCATGAGCGGGTACGACCGCGCGAGCCAGGCGCGATCGCCGGTGTAGAGAAAGTGCTGCCACAGGTGCACGGAAAGCCATGCCCCTCCGGTCGGCCACATGCCGTACTGCGCTCCATCGATCGGGGCCGTTGCCCGCCACAGGTCAGTGTTGTGATGAGCCACCCAACCCCGCGTCGCCCCGTAATGCTCCCGCGCCATGCGAGCGCCCGTTTTCGAAAGGTCGTCGACGAGTTCCATGAGGGGCTCGGCGGTTTCAGCAAGATTGGTATTTTCGGCCGGCCAATAATTCATCTCCGTGTTGATATTGATCGTATACTTGCTGCCCCACGGCGGGCTCAGGCTGTCGTTCCAGAGCCCCTGCAGGTTTGCTGGCTGGGAACCGGGTCGCGAGGAACTCAGGAGGAGATAGCGGCCATACTGAAAATACAACGCGGCGAGTCCGGGGTCCTCCGTGGTCGGAGATTGGCGCACTCGTTCATCAGTGGAAATTTTTTCCGCGGCTTCATTTCGCCCGAGATCGAGGGCCACTCGGCGAAACATCTGCTGGTGCGCCGCGACCGCTCGCTCCCGCAGCTCGGGGAACGATTTTTCTTTCGCCGCGGCGATGGTCTGCATCGTGAGCGCCGTGGGATCACCGGTGACGTCGTCGTAACGCCGATAGCTGGTGGCGGAGGCAATCACGATCGTCACCGCGGAGGCCCCGGTCACATGGAGCTGGCCCGCGTCAGCGCTGATCTGTCCGCCGGTCGTCCTCACGTGGGCGCGGGTTTCAAATTTCAGGGCACCCGGGATGCCGTTAATGTCGCCGTTGATGCCGGACAGGATGAGGGTGTTGCCTTCCTCGACCCGGACCGCGGCGCGGAGCTGGGATTGAAAGGCAAACGTCAAAGCGAGACGCGTCCCGGTGATCTGGATGACGATCGCCTGGTCGGGCACGGAGGCGAAAACCTCGCGCGCGTGACGGCTGTTCCCCAGCTGAAACTCGGTGCGGGCCACGCCCGAATCGAGATCCAGTTCCCGGCGATAGGATCTCACGGCGTCACCGCCACCCATCGTGATCAACAGATCGCCGATGGTTTGGTAGGGCGACTGCGTGAGCGGACGAGCCATGAACTTCTGCTGCACGAGCGTCTGCGCCGCCTGGCTGTCACCTGCCGCCAGCAGCCGGCGGATTTCAGGAAGTGCTGCGGCGGCCTCCGGATTGGCGGGATTGTAGGGCCCGCCGGCCCAAAGCGTGTCCTCGTTCAGTTGAATGCGCTCCTGCTCAATCCCGCCGAACACCATCGCACCCAGCCGGCCATTCCCGACTGGCAATGCCTCCACCCACTGAGCGGCGGGCCGGCGGTACCAGAGCTTAAGATCGTCCGCCGCCGCCGCGTACGATGAACAACCGAGCAACGCGGTGAACAACAGGACAGGAGTGACTGGAAACTTCATTTCCTATTTAACGGGAGCGTCCGTCCAAGATTAGCACGCAAACCGGCGAAAAACGTCCGCCGCGTCATCACCGGAAGATCCGTTGCGCAAAGTGAAAGAGATCGTTGCGCCAGACCACAAAATCGTGAACGCCGGAATCCACATGCCAGACATGCGGCACGTTCTTCTCCTTCAAGTAGAGGTGCGTCCGCTGGCTGATGGAGAACAAGCCGTCACGGTCGCCACAGGAAATCCAGAGCAGCTTCAGCATGCGCGCGGCCTTGGCGGGGTCCGGGACAAGCTGCTCGGGCGGGTTGGTGTTGGGGGCGGACGAGAAGCCCCCGACCCAGGCGAAGACGTCAAGATGCGCCAGGCCGAAATTCAAAGATTGTCCTCCTCCCATCGAGAGACCGGCCAGCGCGCGGCTCTCGCGGTCCGTCTTCGTCGAATACTTCGAGTCCACAAAGGGAATCAGGTCATTGAGCAGATCACCTTCAAACTTCGCAAACGCGGGGGCGGAGGCCATGACGTTGCCCTCGGCCCGGTCATTGGGCTGGGCGCGACCGTTGGGGAAAACCACGATCATCGGCACGGTTTTTTTGTCGGCGATTAAATTGTCCAGAATCGCTTCAGGCTTGGCACCGCGGTGCCACTCCTCCTCGTCACCGCCGATGCCATGCAGCAAGTAGAGCACGGGGTATTTCACGGCCGGGTCATATCCGGGCGGAGTGTAGACGAGCGCCTTGCGTGGATTGCCGACCGTCTTGGAGGCGTATTCGACCCTCTCGATTTTGCCGTGAGGGATGCCGTCTCGTGCGGAATTGAAACCGGCCGGGACCGCTGGCGCGACGGGCTTGTCGTCGGGGCCGAGCACGATCGGCTCGCTGCGGCGACCGGCACGGCCGGGTCCCGCGGCGGCCCCAAGCGCCGGCTGGCGCCGGGCGACGAACTCCTCTTTCGCGATATCCCTGACTTCCCGCGTGAACTTAATTTCGTTGTTGGTCACCTGACCGCGATAGGTGACCCGCAGCTCGTTGCCCTGAAAGTTCAGGTTCTCCACGAACGACAGCGTGTCGCGGTCAAGCTTCACATCCTTCAAGGCGGACTCCCGCTTTTCTCCTGTGACATCGGCACTCGCCACGCCGGTGACCGTCCCGCCTTCCTGCTTGAAGACGAACGTATATTTCTGCAGTCCGATTTGCGTATTGAACTCAGCCCTCCACGTGCCGGCGACATCCGCGCCCAGCGCGCCAGCGGAGATGACCATGAAGGCGAGAACGATGAGTCGATTTTTCATGGGCGGGATTTTTTCGCGTTGGGTTCAGTGAACACTGGGCGCGACGGGTTGGGATCCCGGCTACGTCGCCCGGGCGGGGCAGAAGAGATCTTGGGGAAAAGCGACTTGAGCGCCGTGACGATGGAGCATGGAACGGCAGAGGGAGGATTTGGCAGACGCCTCGCATCGGGGGGAAGGAAACTTAAGCCATATCGGAAACTATGGCTTTGGGCATAGCCGGGAAAACTCATACCAAAAATCAGCCAAGGCATGAGCCACAGAGGACACGGAGCTCGGACACAGAGGCCACAGAGCAAGACCCGCTGTTTGGCTCTGTGCACTCTGTGTCTGCGCTCGGTGCTCTCTGTGGCAAAAAATCTTCGCCGACGTCGCTCCGCGGCGGGCCTATTCGATTTGGACAATGCCGCGCTTGATCGCTTCCACCAGCGCCTGGGTGCGGTCGGACACGTTCAGCTTATTAAAAATGCTCGTGATATGGATCTTCACCGTTCCCTCGACGACCTCGAGTTGCGCGCCGATTTCCTTGTTGCTCAGCCCGCGGGCCAGAAGGTGGATGACATCGATCTCGCGCGGCGACAGCTCCGCGAGCAACCGCTCGCCCAGGCGAATCGCGATCTCCGGGGGAACGTACCGGGTGCCTTGGTGGACCGCACGAATCCCTTCGAGCACGCGGTCCAGCGACATTTCCTTTAACACAAAGCCCGCAGCCCCCGCTTTCATGGCGCGATGAATTTCCTCCCCCTTGGCGTAATTGCTGAAAATCAAAACGTGGACGTTTTTCGATTCCTCCACCAGCAGCCGCAGGGTTTCGATCCCGCTGGCGCCGTGCAGGCGCAGGTCGAGCACCACGACGTCCGGCCGGTGTTTCCGAAAAGCCTCCATCGCCTCCGCCGCGTTTTCCGCGTTGGCCACGACTTCCATGTCGCTGGTATCGCCGATCGCCGTGGTCAGTCCCATGCGAATCACCGCGTGATCGTCCACCAGTAAAATGCGAATTTTTTTAGCGCCGGCGGACTTCTGCATGGCAAACAGCTATTTTCCGTTCGTAAGCGGCACAAGCACTTGGATGACCGTGCCGCCCCCTTGCGAACTCTTGATCTTCAACTCTCCTCCGATTTTCCGGACACGGCCGCGCATTCCTCCCAGCCCAAAATGACCCGGATGGCTCAGAACCTCGTCCACGAGGAACCCCACTCCGTTGTCGGAAATCGTCAACGACACCGCGTTCGCTTCGTAATCAAGCTGGATGTCGATGCGTCCAGCCGCCGCGTGGCGCAGAGCATTGTTCGTCCCCTCCTGTGCGATACGCAGGAGGTGATGCGTCGTCGCGCGAGGCAGCGGCTTCGGAGCACCCGACACGGAGATCGTCGGCACGATTGAGACGGAATTCGTAAACGTCTTCAACTTGCCCAGCGCTTCACCGAGATCGTTACAGCTCTCCAGCAAAGGGGAATCCATGTCCCACACCGTGTGCTGCACTTCCTGCCGCGCGTAGGAAACCATGTTTCGCGTGATGCTTAGCCGCGTATGCAAATCGCCGGAAACCGCCGGCAGCTTCAACGTCGTGTCGAGCTGCAGAATCGCGCCGGTCAGGCCCTGCTGCACGCTGTCGTGAATCTCGCCGGCCAGCCGGTCGCGTTCCGCCAGGGTGGCCGTGATGCGGGTCTCCTCCGTGAGTCGTTGCATCGTCGATTCAAGCTCGTGCGTCCGCTCCTGAACCACGCGCTCCAGCACGCGGTTTCTCTTTCGAGCCACGTGACTCGACCACCGCACGACTCCCAAGATCGCAAGCACCAGGATCAACCCATACAGCGCGTAAGCCGGACGGGTAAGATACCATGGCGGGAGGATCTCAAACTTGAATGCCATCGGAGTTCCCGGCGTGGCGCTATCGCCGACGATCCTCACTTCCAGATCATAGGCGCCCTCCCGGAGGCTGGCGAAGCGCAGCAGGGAACCACTCTCGAGGGTTGCCCAGGGATCGCCGGCGCTGAGCCTGAATTCATAGATCGGAGCCCGGCGCCAGGTGTAACTTCCGGAGAAGAACTGAAACATCAGGTTGTTCTGCGAAAAGGGGAGGCGCAGCGGCTCATCTTGGTAACGCTTGGCGAGGACTTCGACGTTCCGGCGGGTGTCTTTGAGGGATACCAGCACCGGCTCAGCGTGCGACGTAGGATGCGCATCAGCCGCGCGCTCCACATGGTGGAGTGAGCGGCTTGCCGTCACCCAAATATCATCATCCGGAAAAATCTGCAGGACGGGATACCGGTCGTTGATGAGATCAAAACTCGCCAGATCCATTTCATAGTCCGAGCCCTTGGGCGTGAATCGGACGAGACCCTCGCTGTGCGTTGCCCACAGCGTCCCCGTCCCATCCTTCCAGACGCGAGCGAGCCAGCGCGGAGAACGGCGGAGCAACTGAACGAGCTGCGGCCTTTCGCACCACGTCTCGGTCATCTCGTCGAAGAAGCGCCGTTGATCGCGAATCGTACTGAGCACGGCGACATCGTCGACGATCCCGATGTTGACCCAGAGCGCTTCCGTCCACGGTTCGTTGGGCACCACCATCGAGTGCAGCGCGCCCTCTTTCAGCGAGATCCGGGCGACCCCGTCGCCACTCATTTCCACCCACACCGCCTGGCTCGTGCGATGCACGCCGAACGCATTGCGCAAACCGGGGATCCGCGCGGTCGGCTCGATCCATTTTTCACCGTTCCACTTGAGCAGAGCGATCTGGGAAGTCCCGATCGCATAACAGAGGTTCTCGTTTACCAAGACGAGGAACCGCAGCCCAGGGACGCGGGCGACTCGTTGCAATTTCCCGTCCGACTCCATGGAAAAAATTCCCGCGGCGCTTCCGACCAGCAGGTGTCGTCCGAAACTCGTCAGCGCCCAGGCTCCTCCGGCCGGCTGGGGCGTCAGTGCCTCGAAACGGGCGGTGTGGCCGGGGGCGTTGGACATCGCCTCGTAGAGCACCCCCTCCGAGGCGACAAAGATGCGCTCGTTCCATTTTGCCACCAAAGGCCAGCCCAAGGTCAGACCCAGGCGTTGGCCAAACGAAGTGAGCGCCCCCCCGTACAAAACCTTTTCGATCGAATCTTCGGTCAGCATCCACAACACGCCGGTTTCACGGCTGGCGATGCTGGCGACCTGTTGGTACTGCGGCCCGGTGAGCGAGGTCAGCAGCTTGCCCTCCGGGGAAAGGATGAAGACCCCCTTGCCCGTGATCGCGACGGCAATATTCCCCTCGGCGAGGCGCTCCAGAACCGCGATCCGGCCGGTGAAATTTCCGGCGGTTTGACCGGCCCACGGGCTGGCGCTTTTCCCGTCGAAAAGGAAGCAGCGGCCATCGGCCAGGGCAATGAGCGCATGCGATTCATCGAAAGGCGTGGCGCGATCCACCGCCACCCGGTCAAGAATCGTACCTGGGATGTCGCGGAGAACCTGCTCCTTCACATCAACGTAGCGCAACGCGGCCCCGCGCGCTGAAACATACACCCGGTTCCCGACCGCAAAGACCCTCGAACCTCCAGTCAGCTCATACAGCTGACATTCCTTCGCCGCAAAATCCCAGTAGACCACGCCATTCGCGCTCGCGAAATAAACTCCCTCGGAAGTCGCGATGACGTTGTTGAAAAAAGAAACTCGCGTCCAGGACGGTGGATTCGCGGGGACGAGCGATTTCGCGTGGAGCTTTCCGTCAGCGCCGAATTCCGCCAGGCCCCACGAGGCTCGCCCGCCATAATATCCCTGCCCGTAGCCGGTGTGGACGACGTCGGTCATGGGAGTGCGCGCGCTTTCCTCGACGTCCACCACGTTGGTCCAAGCCGTGTCGTTGAGCACCGCGTAGATCCCGTCGTGGATCACCGCGATCCGACCGAAGGCATCGAAGTTCAGTCGGGATCCGCGGGGAACATAACCGATATCGTCGAGCGAATAGGTCCGCGAAAACGGCAGCCCTTGAATCGCACTCGCACCGAAACTGACGTCGGCGACGAAAACGCAGAGCAGACAAAGCGCGAATCGTGAACCCGTTTGTCCCCGCGCCAGGAAGGGATGGTCCCATGTTTTCCGGAGAGTACGCGCGATCGCCACCCCACACCGCTGCCAGACACGTTCGCAGCGGATGCGAATCACCGATAAGTTCACGCTAGGCTGAATTTTCACTGCGAATCAGAGCGGCTTTGCAGCAGGGGTTGGCGGCTCGTGGGAACAGGGCGTGTCTGCTTCACCTTTTCCTCGTTGGCAACCACGCACGAGATTGAGCGATGAAAGATCGGGTGAACGGGTTTATGGAATGGCGGTGCGATTTGAGAAAACCTTTTCATCGGATGCGAAGGAATGGATTGATCGCAGGGGAAAAAAGCGCGCTCCCTGCGCCTTGGTCCCCGCGAATGACGCCGCCCGACAACGGTCCGCCCGAACCACCTACCGTCATTTCGTCGGGGAGGCGGCAGCGATATCTTTGCCAAGCAACGAAAGCATTTTTTGCCCAAAACGCGTGCCCAGTTCCCGGTAGCCCTCCGGCGTGAAGTGCAGATGGTCAGGCCGGCTGATGCAGCCCTCCGAGGAAACGACGTGTGCCGTCGGGATGACCTTGGGCAGCTCAGCGATGATCTTGTTCATGCTCGCGCACGCACCGCCCTGACCCGCTCCCACCAGTTCTCCTGCGAGCAGCGGCACTTCACTCGCCTTCAGATCCAAGTCCTTGAGCAGATTCTCGTAGAGGGCTTTGACCTTGTTCGGCCATTCCTTGTCGTTGTTGTTGGATTCGCCTTGGTGCAGGAGGACGCCTTTGATCACGCCGGTTTTCTGGGCGAGTTTACCCATCTCGACCAGATGCTGATACGGGTTGCCGCCGTAAGCCTTCACGATGGCTCGCTTGAAGTCGTTCGGCGGGGTCGCCGCGAGATAGGCTTCGTAACGGTTGCGGTCGAAGATCTCGATCTTCGCGCCGGCCACCGCTACGTTGACGACCCCGACCTTGATTTCGCTCGGGAGATTGGCGACCAGCGTCCGGCCAAAATAATCAGCCGGGGAAAGTCCGGTGCCGGGCCGGCAAAGCGGCGGCACGGCGTTATACCAGTTACCCGCTTTTCGCTCCGGACCGGAGTATCTGCCCCCGGCGGCAAAATCCACCGCGGCCAGCATCCGGAAGCGCTCGTCGACGGGGCCCTTGTCCTCGGCTTGAATCCCTGGAAACCCCTCCATGTTTGACTGCCCCAGGCATAGGAAGACGTAGAAGTTTTTGTCTTGGGAATAAGCCTTCGCCGTGAGCAGGAAAAGCCCCGCCAAAATCCAGACGTGAAATAAACATCCCCAGAGTAAGCTCCGGGGCATGCGCAGAAACGGATGTACCCGGATGTTCGTCTTGGTTCGGGGAGCGCACGCGTCTCGCGTGCTGCTCTCGGCGTCTCGCCGAGAGCGGTTCGGA